>CAZBHO010000001.1:0-6897 GCA_964491945.1 uncultured Verrucomicrobiota bacterium
CATTATCCACTCGCGCCAGTGTATCTCTTTGCCATCGTTATACGCAGCAGCCGCACGAACACCAAAACAGCAGCCTGCAATAAAACCCATAACACCACCACGCTGTTCATTTATCGCAGAAGATGGCACAATAACGGTTGAAAATACCATCACTGCGATAAGTAAAGTAGCTGCTATCTTCTTCATCTTGCCTCCTTTCTTCTTGTTAATAAGTTAATAACACAAAACTATTCGTCTATATCAAGTGGCATAGGATTGCACACATATTTTTTTGCATTTGCAACCCTGCCACAATTAAAACATATCACTACTGGTTTATTCACTATTTGCTTCATCTCTTCCAATTTGCCTTCACCTGCCAGAACACATAAATGTCCTTTATGAGAGCCTTTGCACTTTTTCTTGCTTTCCATAAACATTAATACTCCTTCCTTATTTCAAAAGATAGTCCTTTTAAATCAAAAAAAAATATTTAAGCAAGAAAAAAAACAAAAAAATCAGCTCATACCATAAAAATAAGAAGACACAAAACCACTCAAAACAGCAGCTTTATTCTTTGCTATAGATAGAAGAACATGAAATACATCAAAGCGTCTAAAAATTAAGATGTAGGAATAATAATAATTCGCTAATTAAGACTGTTTAATAGCTTAGCGAGCATATTTTCTCATCGCATTTTCAGCCCCCTTATTCACCATAAAACCAACTTCTATAGCAGCTCTGATGTCATCTTCAGAAAGATTTAACTCCATTGCCTTCCCGATGTGCCATGCAAGGCATGGCTGGCAATGAGCTGCAACAGAAGCGCCAATTGCTATCAATTCTTTTGTTTTGTCATCCATATCGTACTCCTTCCCTGTGATGTTAACTGTTTGATAAGCTCTCTGGCAACTCTTCAATGAAAGCACGAATTTCATCACGTACCCTTCGGTAACATGCCAATACTTCTTCTTCAGATTTAGCATTTTTTGCCAACTTTGGTGGATCATCAAAACCTTTATGCATAACTTTTACTTTGGCAGGAAAGAATGGACAATTCTCGTGGGCATGTCCACAAACGGTTATAACATAATCAAACTCCATATTATCCAATTCATCAATAGTTTTTGATTTTTGTTTAGAAATATCAACTCCCGCTTCCTGCATAACTTTAACAGCATAAGGATTAAGTCCATGTTTTTCAATTCCTGCTGAATAGGCTTCAATTATATCGCCCTTCAAAGCTCTTGCCCAGCCTTCTGCCATTTGACTACGGCAGGAATTTCCCGTACAAAGAAAGAGCACTTTGATTTTTTTATTCATAATCTCTTTTCCTTACGTATGTTCAAACCAGCTTTTTGTTCTATTGCAAATTTTGCACACAGAAAGCATTACTGGCACTTCTATTAATACGCCAACAACTGTGGCAAGCGCTGCACCAGATTGCGCTCCAAAGAGCGTTATGGCCACTGCTACCGCCAGTTCAAAAAAGTTGCTAGCCCCTATAAGCGCACCAGGTGAAGCTATGTTATGAGGCACTTTAAAGAATTTCATAAGCCCATATGTGAGAGATGAATTGAAATATACCTGAATGGTTATGGGAACGGCTATTAGTATTACGTGTAGCCATGTCCTGGTTATATTTTCTGCCTGAAAAGCAAAAATTAAGATGAGCGTGGCAAGCAACGCCACCACGGTAATTGGATGAAAAAAGGGAATATATTTCTTTTCAAACCACTCAAGCCCTTTCATTCTTATTAAGAAGAATCTGCTTAGACTTCCAAAGACCAGCGGAATAACAACAAAGGCTATAACACTATAAAACAACACATTATAAGGCACCGTAAGATTACTTGCGCCACTTACCAGAAAACCAACTATAGGCACAAAAGCAAATAACATTATAAGATCATTTACTGCCACCTGCACAAGAGTATAGGCTGGGTCACCATCTGTTAAATATGACCAGACAAACACCATTGCCGTACAGGGCGCAGCAGCAAGTATTATGCAACCTGCCAGATACTGATCGGCAAGCTCTGCTCCAATTATAGGCAAAAATATATGTTTAAAAAATAACCACCCAAAGAAAGTCATTGAAAGCGGCTTAACTATCCAATTTACAAAGATGGTAATAAATAGTCCTTTAGGCTTCTTCCTGATATTCAGAATGCTAGAAAAATCTATCTTAAGCATCATCGGATAGATCATAAGCCAGATAAGTATTGCTATAGGCAGATTGATCTGACTGTTTTTCCCAAACTCTAATGATCTTACAGTATCGGTAATGACAGGGAAGAGTTTCCCTATAACTACCCCTAACACCATACATATTGCCACCCAGAGAGTTAGATACCTTTCAAAGATATTTGTCATCTTTTTCGTTTCTTGCATATTATTAGTCATAATTTCTTTCCTCCTTTTATAATTTTTGCGCTGAAACTATTGCTGATCTTACATATCGTTCCGCCTTACTATCAGGAAACCATCTTTTAATAATAGATGATGATTTGTTATTTATCTTAATCCTTATCTTTTTAAATCCTATTTTTTTTTAAAATAGACGAGATCTCTTCTGGCTTAATTGCGCCAGCTATGCATCCAGCATATTTATTAAAATCATTCTTTATATCGCAAGGCAGATCTTTTATTGCAACTATATCCTAGATAAGAATTCTCCCTGAATCTTCTAACACACGATACATTTCATTAAAGGCTCTGAATTTATCTGTGGCAAGGTTAACAACACAATTTGATATAATTACATCAATCCTATTATCAGCCAAAGGAATATTCTCTAAATCGCCAACTTTAAAAAGCACATTTTTATAAACTTCGCATTTCTGTGCGCCTCTTTTATCATCTGAGGGCTCATATCAATTCCTATAACAGAACCAGTGTCTCCAACCTTCTTTGCGGCAATAAAACAATCAATGCCAGCGCCACATCCTAAATCCAAAACAGTTTCACCTTTTTTAATTTTTGCAAGCTTAACTGGATTTCCGCATCCTAAAGCCAAATTGCTATCCTGCGGAATAGCTTTTAATTCTTTCTGTGAATAGCCAAGCTGTAAGGTAACTTTATTTTTATCCTGTGGCACATACGAGCAACAGGATGTTGCGCATCCACATACCTGCTTGCTTTTTGCAATGTGTGAATAAAACTGTTTTATCGCCTTTTTTGTTTTAAAAACCGCTTTCTTCATAAATTAAAACACTGTTTTACATATTTTTTCCAAATCTTCTGAACAAATTTTTTCAAGCTCTTTTGTATCCTTTTTGATTTCCTCTGTGGCTTTAAGTGTCTTGAGCAAAGTCCTTAACAGAGATGAGACTTGTGTGGATAGACTTTTAATGGAAAGTTTATAGTATATCCATTTACCTCTTTTTTCTCCAGAGATGAGTCCTGCCATTTTTAAAATATAAAGGTGTTTTGAAACAGATGAGGGTGCAAGCTTAATAAGTGCAATTATCTGGCACACACACAGTTCTCTTCCTGTCAGAGCCGCCAGTATTCGCAATCTTTGTCTATCTGCTAGTGCTTTACAAATTATTACAATCTGTTCCATAAAAACAGCAAAAAAATTATTTCGTTAATTGGCTAAATATCCTATACGCCGTTTTAAAAATGTCAACAATAAAATTTTTTCTCATCTTTTCTTATCGCAAAACAAAAGTCAATGTGCTAAAAGAAAAAATTAACTTTTTAAACGTTATGCGCAAATTGCTTTCAGAACAAACTCTTTTAAAACTCACTCAGCAAATAGAAAAAAAACAAAAATGCTGGATTGGCCCGCTAAATTTTGCATCAGCCGCCTGGCTGGCACTGGGACTAACAAAACATCTTAATCAAAATATCCTCGCCATCTCTAACTCCACTCTCACATCAGAAATTTTTGCCAATAATTTAAAAACATTAAACAGTATCCTGAAAAATTATAAATCCAATATCCTACTTTTCCCCCCACTAGAAGAGTTTTCACAAGCAGAAGATACTGAAACTTCCGATATTGAAGGAGATAGGATTAAAACTCTCTCTGCACTCCTAAACACAGAAGACAAAAATACACCTAAAATAGTCTCTTCCAGTATCCATGCACTAATGCAGAAGCTGCCTACTCCAAATAATATGCGGCAAAATAAGATAGTTTTCCAACAAGGCAAAGAATACAATTTCGAAGAATTAATTTGCCATCTAACAAGTGCTGGTTATTCCAGAACAAACGAAGTTGATAACAAACACACTTTTGCCATCCGGGGCGGTATTCTGGATCTTTGGCCAATAGAAAATGATTTCCCTATCCGGCTTGAGTTCTTTGGTTCAACTCTAGAATCCATACGCATCTTTGAGCCAGCATCGCAAAGCTCCTTTGAAAAATTAAATGAGGTAAGTTTTATCCTTTCTTCAAAAAGAGAATTACTGGCTAGCACCACCACACACACCAGCATCTTTAGTTATATGGAAGCTCAAAAATATATTGTATTATGGCTAGATATTCTCCTTAAAAATACTCCCAATAAGCAAAATGAAACGTCACAAGACTATTCAATAAGAGGCCATGCTGACTTTTATTATAATGATCGCAAAGACACCAGCACAAAAGCTCCGCTATTTTCTTTCAAGCAGATTCTTGAATCAGCTTATAAAAACCCAAATTTTGCCAACCTATATATTGGCGTTGAAGGCATAAACTACGAGATGGAGGAGATGGTTATGCTTGATTTTTCATCAATTAATATTGAAGCAAAAAAAGACTATTCTCTACTCTCTTTTAATCAAACTATCCTGAATGAACAGCGCCTCTCCTTAATTCAAAAGTTCAAAGAACAGGCAAACAACGGCTGGAAAGTTTTTGGCATTCTTTCCTCTAAAGGAACAATTGAACGTTTTAAAGAACTACACCCAGATCTACCCTTTATATTGAACGAAGGAATACTCACCGAAAGTTTTCTTTACAGTTCTCTTAGGCTAGCAGTTCTTTCCGAAGAACTACTAACAGGTGTGGAAAAAATCAGGCAAAGACATTACGCCAAAATTAAACACAAGAGAACAACACACAAACAATTCTTCTCTGGAGGAACTCTGGATGTTACATCGCTTGAGCCGGGCGACCTCGTTGTGCATATTGATCACGGAATAGGACAATATCTTGGGTTGCAAACGATAACTTTCAACAACCAAAAACAAGAAGTGGTAGCAATAGAATATGCCGAAGGTGCAAAGCTTTATGTGCCCATAACGCAAGTGCATCTCTTGAGTAAGTATGTAGGGATAAAGACCCACAAAATCTCCTTGCATAAGCTTGGCTCTTCCAGATGGCAAAAAGAAAAAATAGCTGCAGAAAGAGCAATTCAGGAATTGGCACTTTCGCTTTTAAAAACGCAGGCTTTGCGTCAAATCAGAAAAGGATTTGCTTTTCCGCCAGATAACGATTGGCAACACAAGTTTGAAGAAACTTTCCCTTACCAGGAAACTGAAGATCAGCTTGCTGCTATTCAAGCTGTAAAACAAGATATGGAGTCTGAGCGTCCTATGGATAGATTGATCTGCGGTGATGTTGGCTATGGCAAAACAGAGGTTGCTATTCGCGCCGCATTCAAAGCAGCTCTCGCAGGCAAGCAGACCGCTCTATTGGCACCAACAACCATCTTAGCACAACAGCATTATGAAATTTTCTTTGAACGCATGCTGGATTATCCCATTAAAATAGAGCTATTGTGCAGATTAGTGCCACATTCAAAGCAGTTGAGTATTATTAAAGAACTTGCTGAAGGCAAAGTTGATATTGTGATAGGCACTCACTCATTGCTGCAAGATGGCATTAAGTTCAAAGACCTTGGTCTTATCATCATTGATGAAGAGCAACGTTTCGGTGTGGCGCATAAAGAAAAATTAAAAGAACTCAAACAGCTTGCTGATGTGCTAACTCTTACCGCCACACCTATCCCAAGAACTCTCTATTTAAGCTTAACTGGCATAAAGGAAATAAGCGTTATACAAACTCCACCAAAATTGCGTCAACCGGTACAAACCATTGTAAGTAAGTTCGATAAAAACTTGATCCGTTCTGCTATTATGCGCGAAGTGGCAAGAGGGGGGCAAGTTTATTTTCTATACAACAGAGTTTTGACCATAGATAAGATGTATGAAAAATTGAAAGAAATAGTGCCTGAAGTGCGCATAGAAATAGCACATGGCAGAATGCCTGCAAGTGAACTATCAAGCGTTATGCACTCATTTGCAAAAGGTGAATTCGATGTCCTTTTGTGTACAACCATAATTCAAAGTGGAATAGATCTACCAAATGTTAATACGATCATCATTGACCGTGCCGATAGGTTTGGCCTGGCAGAGCTTTATCAATTGCGTGGTAGAGTTGGCCGCTCCACACGGCAGGCTTATGCATATCTATTGCTACCATCGCACGGCTACCTCCTTGACGGAGCCAGACAAAGAATAAACGCACTCCTTGAACACTCAGAACTTGGCTCAGGCTTCAAACTGGCTATGCGCGATCTTGAATTGCGAGGCGCAGGCAATATTCTTGGACCTGAGCAGAGCGGGCACATAAACGCTATTGGCTTTGAGCTATATTGTCAGCTTTTGAAAAAAACTATATCAGCTTTCAAAAATAAAAAGGAGCATGTTGCTTTGGAAGTGATAGAACAGGAAATAGTAAAAGATGATATATACGAAGTTGAAATTAAATTTGATTTTTTGAATACCGTTGCAGGTGATTCTTTAAACATTCCACCCAAATACATTGAAGATGAAGCAACACGACTTGCCATTTATAGGAAACTCGCAACACTACACAGTGAAAAAGAGCTTATTAAACTTGAAGAGCATCTTATTGATCGTTTTGGCCCTATTCCTGATTCACTAAAGCGACTACTCAAACTGGCACTCATACGTATC
>CAZBHO010000001.1:6916-16093 GCA_964491945.1 uncultured Verrucomicrobiota bacterium
TATCTCTGCGATCAAAAAAAATGTAAAAACCATTTATGCGAAGGAAAATGATGTATGGATAAAAGTCCTTAAAGATAAAAACATCCAAACATTTGTATATACATTTTCAAGGAACTTGATAGATGAAAAATTAGATGAAGTCTTAGCCTTCCTTTCAATGCTACCAAAATAAAAAACTAGTGAGAGCTTTTTAAAGTGTTTTTCTCTGTGCCCTCTGTGGTGAATTTTTTTCTGCTGTTCCAGAAATTTATCAGTGCAACCATCTCCCCAAGGCTACGCCATAAGGTTAAACACAAAACCTTTCAAATACTCCGTCTCTGGAATAGTTGAAAGCACTGGATGATCTGGGGCTTGAGTAAGAATAAGTTCTCTGCGAAGTATTTTGTGTGCATCATTAGCGGCTTCGCAGATATAATCTCGGAACATACTTTGAGAGATATGATGAGAGCAACAAAATGTTGCAAGAACGCCGCCTTCTTTTAATATATTACACGCCCTGATATGTAGCTCTTTATAGCCTCTGCGAGCTTCTCTGATATGTTTCCTCGTTTTAGTAAATGAGGGTGGATCAAGAATTATAAAATCAAACTTTGCATCTTGCTCTGCAAGTTCCTTTAAAAAGTCAAAAGCATTTTTTTGTAGGAGTTTAAGTTTTTCACCTTTACCAATTCTATCAGCCGCCAGCTTACAAATATTAAGCGCATCAGAAGATGTATCTACTGCCACAACCTCATCAGCTCCATTAAGCAATGTATGCAAGGCAAAGCCGCCAGCATATGAAAACAAATCCAGAACTTTCATTCCTTCTCTTACAAGCCCTTTAATAATTTTATAGTTTTGTTGTTGATCAAGGTAAAAAGCAGTTTTATGTGAAAGAGCCCGATTAAAATCGTAGCTTATATCCCCTATTTTTACATAGCAATTATCTGGCAAGCTACCATAAAGTACCCCTACTCTTTCTGGAAGAGACTCCCTTTTACGAGAAGATGCATTATTCTGCTCAAAGATCGCTATTGGCTTAAGAAGTTCACATAAAACCTCTACAATGACATTCTTTAACTTATCTGCACCTTGCGTGAGAGTCTGAAGAACAAGGATATCTCCATATTGATCAACTATAACACCGGGCAAAAAATCGCTTTCGCTATTGATCAATCTCTTTGATGATAGTGATGGCAAAATTTTATTGCGATAATCCACTGCCTGTTTGATTTTAGAATACCAGAACTTTCTATCCGGCATAACCTTCTCAAACGAGAATAGCCGAACGGCAATTTCAGAACTTGTAGAAAAAAAGCCACACCCTAAATAATTGCCTTTCTCATCAAGGACATCCACAAATGAGCCAGTTTCAAGTTGAAGTTTATTATATTGCTCTATTTCCGTCTTGTATATCCAGAGATGTTTTTGATGAGCTCTATGCGGAATGCCGGGCTTTAATTTAACGACAGGAAAGCTTGCACTTTTATTTTCTTTAGATATTGTTTGATAGTTCATTGCTGATTTTTTTCTTTTTTTATTTTTAACACAAAGAGGAACAAGATGGAAGACATAAAATCTTTAGAAAACGAATTAAACAACTTTAATACACGCATAAGGTTTGAAGCTCTTAACAAAATAGCTTCAAAAATGCAAAAGCATAATGCCACTTTAGCGAATTTGCAACCCATAAATATGCATATGCATTCTTTCTTTTCCTATAATTGCAATAATTACTCGCCTGCCAGACTTGTCTGGGAAGCAAAAAAACACAACCTATTTGCGGCAGGACTATGCGATTTTGACGTACTGGATGGATTAGAGGAATTCATCTTAGCTGGCACCAAATTGCAAGTGAGAACAAGCGTATTTTTAGAGACAAGAGCATTTTTAAAAGAGTTTGCTGATAAAGAAATAAACTCTCCCGGCGAGCTCGGTGTAATCTACATTATGGGCGCTGCATTTGGCAAAAAGCCAATAGAAGGCTCCGATGTTGCTAATCAACTAAACACTTTGCGAGTTCAAGCGAACAAACGCAATAAAGAGCTAATAGATAGAATCAACGCAAAACTGCCAGAAATTGCTATAGATTATGAGAGAGATGTTTGCTCTCTTTCCCCTGGTTCATGCCCAACCGAACGACATATTGTTAAAGCATACAGAATAAAATCCGAAGATCTCTTTAAAAATGCAACTCAACGGGCAAATTTTTTTTCAAGGCTTTTCAATACCACGCAGGAAAAAGTCTTTGATATCCTGAACAACCCTGTCGTGTTTGAAGAAAAAATACGCTCTGCTCTGGCAAAAAGAGGAGGACTTGGCTACGTGCAGCCTGATGAAAAGACATTTCCTTCTGCCGACTATTTTATCTCAATCGTTCTTGGATGTGGGGCTATCCCTATGATTGCATGGCTTGATGGAACAAGCAAAGGAGAAAATGAACCGATGCCGCTTCTGGAATGCCTAATCGCTAAAGGCGCCGCAGCCTTAAACATTATTCCAGATAGAAACCATAATATCAAAAATGCAGATGAGCGGAAAATAAAGGTAGCAAAGCTCAACGAGATAATAGAATGTGCAAAAAAACTTGATCTACCGATAAATATCGGAACAGAACTTAACAAAGATGGACAACCTCTTTATGATGACATAGCTAATGCTGAGGCATTAAAGCCTTTTGCACAGCTTTTTCTTGAAGGCGCAGCGATTATGGTAGGAGCCAGCATCTTACATCGATATGCAGACTATTCATATGTAAGTGAAAAAGCAGAGGCAGATTTCGGAAAAGGCATCAAAGGCAAAAACAAATTTTTTGCATCAATTGGCATGCTGCCGCCTCTAGATGAGAGAACTGCAGAAAAATTGTTATCAGCAAGTAAAGAAAAGGCATTCAGTCTTATCAGCGATGCTGTAAAAAAAGGATGTTGGTAATCTGGCAGTAATTTTAGCCTGATGGAATTTTATCACTCAAAAACTGATAGGACTTCTTTTGCTCTATGTTGCCATGTGTGATTTGCAAGAATTCGTTGCTTTGCTTTTTCTACAACGCATTTCCTTTTTTCTAAATCTCGCATAAACTCTTCAACTTTTGAGTTAAGCTCTTCAAGAGTTTGGAAACAAACTATTTCTTCATCTATCTCAAACAGGTATTCAAGATCTTTCCGATAATCAGTGATCAAAAAGCCACCAGCAGAGGGACAATCAAACACACGCTGATTGACTGCTTCTATTAGTTGCATTACGCTAAAATTAAGATTTATTTTTGAACTATAATACACTTTTGCAAGTTCTCTACCGTATTGAATATATCCCCTATAAAACAGTCTTTCAGCATTAGCGAAAGCCTTTTGCCAGCCTTCATTGCCAAAAACAGAAACATTATGTTGTTTATGCACAAGATTTGAAATAGCATAATAACGATAAATAGCATCCGCTCTACGTTGAATATCTTGTCGAAAAACAGGAAAGGCAGATGATGCCTGAAAGCATTTAAAAGCTTCCTGTTGGCTTGAGGGTAAGGCAAGGAGAATTTCATTTAATAGCTCTTCAAAACTCTTCGTTGGCTTTATAAGCTTTTTCTCAAAAAAGCAGTTGATTATTGAGAGCAATCCGTTGCTTGCAGGCGGTGGAGCTGTGATAAGTTCCAAATTTAATGTGCCGACGAATGATACGTCAAATTGGCTTTCGGATAATGAATCGTGAAAGTTGAAGACCTTCGGATTGGTTGCCAGTGGCAGGTAATGTACTTCTTTTATTCCGCAATCATAAAAAAATGGAAAATAGGATTTATCCCAACAAAACACGTTGATGAGTTTTGAGTTTGCAAATTGGTGTAGAATTTCTTCGGAGCTATAAGGAGCATCAAAGAAGAGCAAGCAATATGGAATGCCCAGTTCTTCTGCAAGATGCGAAGTGCCTGTTTCCGTTTTTAATTCAATCAAGCCGCCTGTGCCATAACTCAACATTAAATCAGGTGAAAAATTTTTAATCATTTCTACAGCTTTTATGATGGTCTGACTATCTGATTTCTCATATAACTGCATTTTTTCAAAATCAAACGTATAAGTTATTGCACCTAATTCACTTAAAGCACTTGCAAATTCATCCATAATGTATGGTGCAATGGTTCCGCGCGTACGCATTATCATTATGCGTAGGGATTTCATCTTTTTAGTTCTTCCATTTTCCGAATGATATATTCGGAAAGTACGTTGACATATTTTTTCACAGAATAAAGTTCTTCTGCACGCTTACGCATTAAAGTTCCGATATGTTTTCGTTTATCAGCATCTTCTATTAACTCTTCCAATCTTCCTTTGTATTGTTCCGGATCCCTTTCATTTATTGCAAACTCTTTACCGATTATTTCTGCGGCGGCGCTTTCAGCATGAGCATTGCTCCAGCGGAGTGCAACAACTGGCAGACCGCAGGCTATCGCTTCCACCACACTTTGCGACCCACCAACGGGAAATTCGCAGGCATAAATATCCAGCATCTTTAAAGCTGCAGCGGCATTTCGTTGCTTACCTGCATAAATAAAACGATCTGCAACATTATGCTCCTGACAAATTTTTAGCGCGCTGCAGGGCTTTTCACCACCAAAAGCAATAAAGAAAACTTTTGGATATTTTTTTAGCACATCGCAAATTATTTCCATATATGCAGAACTCAGCCTATGCTCAAGGTGATTACTCATAGTGCCTATTAAAATGGCATCGGTTGGTATAGCAAATAATTTTCTATCCAGCGATGGCGCTAAAGATATTTCATCAATATCAGTGCCCTGTCTGGCGATAATCCTTTCACCAAACTCCTGTCGCCAAACACTATTTTCTCTTTCAAGATTGGTTGGATTATCATAAAAAGAAGCAGTTAGTCCCGGCAAAAAAAGGGAACTGCCATTATGCAGCGCTATTTTGATTGGAGTTTTTATCCAGTAACCGCAAAGCCAATCTATTGGACAGGCCAATCCTGTTTGCAAAATTAAGGCATCAAATTTTTCCTTTTCTATCAGCTCTGCAATATATTGAGCAGTTGAGATAAAAAGCCTGCTGCGTGGAATTATTGATACATCTACATCATAGTTTTTAAATTCTTCTATTGTGGCTTTACCAGCTTCTTCTGATTTACGCTGGCGGCAACCGAAAGGGAAAAGCCACACATCACGTTGCGAAAGATTTTCCGAAACGAAAATCGAAAGTTTAAATCTATCCTTATCAATAAATTTAGCAATTTGAAGAGCAGTTTTTACGTAGCCAATTACATTATCAACAAGGTTTGGAATAATCAGTGCTAACTTGATTTTTTCTTCTCTGCTTTTTTCAACCCGGTTTTTTTGTGGAAGGCTATTTCGTTTTGCTGCTGTTTCGTATAATTGAGCTATTACTAAAGACTTTTCAGGATTACGGATTATTCGAAAATCAGACTGACTATCAAGAATAATAGCCGCGGATGCCGCTTCAAGTGCAAGGTCATCATAACCTTCTTGTGAAGCATTTAAGGCAAATAGGAATGATTGTTCAGAAGCAAGGGCATAAGCCTTCTCTTTAAGCGCAAGCTCAATTAAATTGCCAATAATGACAAGCGGAATGTATCCTAGAATCGAATGCGCAGAACTTAAAATTTTTAAAGCTGCATCTCTGCCTTCTCTCTTTAAGGCAATGCCAGCTTTGAGCAGAATGGCTATTATCCTTTGCTCATCCTTTCCCGAATTGAGCAAGAGCTCAAGCTCACTTTCATCCGGTAGGTTCTTCCCAAAATCTGTGATAATTTCATCTAAAGAAACTATTTTTGGCACGTTATTTTACTTTTGTATTTGACCTAGATATGCAAGATCAGATTTCATTTTTGCTACAGCATCTTCCATAGCAGTAAACTGCTCCCAGAGTGTCTGTTCATAATCTTTCAGATCATCGTACATTTGGTCTATTGAGTCATCAAGTTCATCAATTTTATCGTTCAAGTTTTGCACGTGTGTGGCTATGCCACCTGTCATAGATGCGCTCATACTATCCATATATTCATAGAAGTCAGAGGCTATCCCATGTTGATAACCTTCTTCTTCATCATAAACACCTCTAAAGAGTTGCTCCGCTTGATCAAAGTAGTTTTCAAGCATATAATCTAGCCTGGCTCCATTATCTTCAACGGAGCCATCAACTAATGCCAATTGATTATCTTCGCCAGTAGTCCATATGCCTATAGCTTGCAAGGTATCCATTCTCCCTGTTGAGCCATTATAAGAATAGGTGCTATTGATCCCATAATACGTTGGTGGATTATAATCAAACGGACGTATATAAGGATATTTTGAATCTGTGGCTTGCTTCCTGATGTTATAAGCTAATTCCTTGACAAGTGAATCGTTATAAAGCTCACCTAATGTACTTTGATCAACAGAAGCTCCTTTAGGATTTGATGAAGAGCCAGCAATATCTATTTTGCCATACTCCTTTAAAGCGCTGGCAAGAGCGTTGTAAGCATCTATAAAATCAGTTATTGCTGTTTTAACATTTTCTCTATCGTGATCAACTGTGAGCGTTACATTTGATGTCGTAGTATCAAGCAAGTTTAAAGTCACACCTGTAATCGCATCTGTTACAATATTTGAGCTACGTGTCATACTAACGCTATTAACAGTAAACACCGCATTTTGCGCCGCAACAAGCTCATGCTGATAAGTGCCACCAACCAGTATATCAAGCGCTGCAAGAGGCGAGCCTGTGCCATCTACCATATCTATTTCCGATGCACCCGTATTATTTCTGGTTATTACAAGCTGATTATTAACAATACTTGCAGTTACCTTATCGGCAGAAGACATTGAAGATGCCGCCGTGTTTATCTTGCCAGCAAGAGATGATAAGGTTTCACCAGCCTCTATGGTGATAATCTGCCCTTCTATAGTGAAAGTATCACCTGCATTAATTAGCCCCAGTCCTGTGGCTGTTAGATCCTGTGTTGAGCCTTGCGCATTATTCCATTGAAAGTAATCGCCAGCATCATAGCTACCTGAAGTTGGCGCATTTATTGTAAAAGCAAAACCGTTTCCTGTGTCATTTTCAAGATTTATTGAGCCTGTTGAACCTGAAATAACGCCAGCAGTCTCGCCAGTAGAAAGATTAACAACTGTCCAATTCGTGCCATCAAAAGTGGCTCTCCATATTGAAGGAGTAACGCTACTACCGCTACCTATAATGGATGTAGCAGCGCTTCCTGTGGTAGAAGAGCCCTGATCGTAGAAAGTAGGTTGCTTAAGAATCATTGTTGAACGGACACTATGAGCCTGAGCTAGTTGAGAAATGCTTATGGTATACACACCTGTTGAAGCAGAGCTTCCTGCAGTGGCTGTAAGTTTGGCTTCATTTGAAGAAGTTGCTGTCATACTATCCCAGAGTGCGCTTGACTTAAGAGTGTAAAGGCTGTCTGTTAAAGTTGTTGCAAGTGAACTAATATCTGACCACGCGGCAACATCTGCCTGTAATTCTGTAATTTCTTTCTCCTTTGTCTCTATAGGTTTGGAACGCAAAGCCACCATCTGGGATATGATGGATGAGTAATCTGTGCCTGATATAAGCCCGCTTATGTGTATATCTGCCATTTTTGTTTGCTCCAATTTAGAAAATGAGCCATTAACTAAAAGCAAACTTTATGCCACATATAAAAACAGGAAGGGATAACCTCCTTTTTTAAAGAAGATTATCCCTATCCCTTCGAATTTATTAGCTACTATATTAACCGACCAAACTAATCACGCCGCTGGGCAGAGCGTTAGCCTGAGCTAACATAGCAGTACCAATTTGAGTGAGTATCTGGTACTTTGAGAAGCTGGTGGTCTCTTTAGCCACATCAACGTCACGTATTCTGCTCTCAGCTGAACGTATGTTCTCTTCGTATGAACGCAAACCGGAAAGAGTTTGTTCCATACGTTTCATTTCAGCACCAAGCACTGCACGTTTCTGTGAAATAAAGTCAATACCAAGATTGAGTTTATCTACAGCAGCCTGAGCAACTGATTGCACCGAAATACTCAAATGAGCTCCGCAAATTAAGCTTGCCCATGTGACAGCGCGAACATTTGAACCCAATAGCGTCATATTAACTGAGCCGTAGCTATAAGTATTATAGCAACCCACAAGCGCAAAGTTTGTGGCTGTAAGGTTAAGTGGCTCTTCGTTAAATACCTGATTGCTATCAGGACCAATTTGCAGACGGACGGACCCGAAGCCAGTAGTAACCCCATCACCTGTCATTGTGGCAACGCCATCACCACCACGGAATAGATACAGACCGTTAAACTTACCTGCAGCTGTGGCGCCGCTGGTGATACGCTGAATTTCCTTCTGCATCTGCGCAAATTCCTTTTGCAGATTCTGACGGTCTGTGGCAGATTTCGTACCATCGTTTGCCATAATGGCTAGCTCAGCCATACGACCCATAATGTCATGAATCTTTTGGAGCCATGCATCTGCAGTCTGCAGATAGTTTATTTTATTTTCCACGTTGCCCGCTGCCGCTGCTGTATTGCGATACTGAGCTCTTAAGCGTTCGCTCATTGCCAATCCCGCAGGGTCATCACCTGCGCTCATTATGCCCAATCCTGAAGACAGCCTGGACATTGATGTTCTTAGATTTCTGACGTTGAACGTATAGTTTACCCAAACACCGAATGCTGGAACGTTATTATATACTTGCATTGTAATTCCTCCATGAATTAAAGGTTATTGCAACCTTGTTCATTTTGATTTTGTTAAAAGTTCACACAACTTCCTTGTTGTGTTCCGATGCAAAATGAAGTTTACCAGACAATCAGAAGCTGCATCGGGACTAAACTCCCAACTGCCTCTAGAATTGTTCGATCTTCTAAAAATCACCCCTTTCTTAAAGTTAATCCGTTCAAACGCCTCACGGTAATTTTTCTTTTTTTAACCTAATCCTATCTTCGGCAATATCATTAAAAACTTAAGAATTAAAAGTTAAGCAATAGAAATAACTATCTAGTGAAACGGGAAAAATTCCGTTGTTATTCATAATTTATTGATTATAAAAAAGATAAGATAGAAAAAGGGCAGAAAAAAGCAGGAAATATTTGCCTTTCTTACCTGGATAACGACTTTTTATTTAACCAAAGAGATCTTCATTATGCATTGAAAGAAAGCATCTCTTGTTATTCTTTATGTAGCGAAGCGATTGCATTGC
>CAZBHO010000001.1:16103-20617 GCA_964491945.1 uncultured Verrucomicrobiota bacterium
TCTGGAACAGCAGAAAAAAATCACCACAAAGGACACAAAAAAAAAAAATAAAGCCAAAGCACAATCAACAGGCATTGTGGCAAAAATTAGGATTCCAATCCCTCCTCCTCTCTGTGTTCTCTCTGAACTCTGTGGTTTAAAAATCGTAAGCCAAATTAAATCGAAAATAACTAAAGAAGTCAGAAGACTAAAAAATTCACCACAGAGGGCATGAGAGCTCCACAGAGAAAAACACACAGGAAGGAATAGAATTTAAGCCAAAGCTTAAGTTATGAGATTACTGAACCAAAGATTTTTTGATCCTCTATGTGCTCTCTCAAGCTCTCTGTGATTAAGAATCATAAGCAAAAATGCCTTATTTCTTTAAGATCAATTTCATCCCATCAAAAGGGACAAAGAAGCCCTTTGGCAGCACTGTTTGTGTTTGATTGTGTTCCAGATAGTGCGAAAGATGCGTAATAAAACTTTTCCTGGCTTTGATCTTTTTGAGTAAATCTAGACTTTCTGCTAAAGTTAAATGAGTTGGGTGCGGATGAGGACGCAAAGCATCAAGCACCATGAGATCTAATCCGGATAATTTTGCGATAGAGCTTTCTGGCAAATTTTTACAATCAGGGATATAGCCTATGCTAACTCCCATAAGATCTATTCTAAAGCCAATAGTTTCCTGGAGAGAGTGAACCACAGGGATTGGAGTTATGATTGCTTTTTTAAAACGGACTGGGCGTGAGATCTCTTTTAAAGCAAGTCTTGGATAAGAAACGCCTTTTGGTGGTTTTCGTTGAGTGTGCGGAAAAATCCTTTTTATTGAGGAAATAGTTTCTTTTGAGCCAAAACAGGGGATGACTATTTGATGCATTTCGTTAAAGCGGCGGACATCATCCAGTCCAAATATATGGTCAGCGTGACTATGAGTAAAAAGAATGGCATCTATAAATTTTATTTTATACATCAAGGCTTGTTCTCTAAAATCTGGCGGGGTATCTATCAAAATGTGGGTATTTTCAGATGTGATATAAATAGAGGCTCGCTTGCGTTTATTTTTTGGATTTTTTGAGCGGCACACCTTGCAATTGCAACCAATTACAGGCACGCCGCTTGAAGTGCCAGTTCCTAAAAATATAACACCAACCTTTTGCATAAGAAAATGAATGGCGGCAATTTATTTTACTGAATGTTTTTTTGCAAATATAATTTAAAAAAAGATTTCGGCTTGTGATAGGTTTTTGTAAAAAAAAGATATTTAATGTATAGTTAAACATAGTATTTGAAAATGAGCATGGCACGCTTCGTGCTTTATAAAGAGATATAGAAAGTTTGAATGTTCTTTTAAAAGTTATATAGAATAAAAAGATTTTTGGACCCTGCCTGGTTCGTGATGAGAGCTTTTGAGCCATCCCACCGTTGGCAATTTGGAACTTTGGCAAGTTTCCACCTTGTTTTTGGGAGCACAGCGCCGAAAGACCCACGACTTATGGTGGGGTTCTTATTTTATACACAGTCAATCACTAACTTTTGCTTTGCTTCCTCCTATAACCTCCTTCCTGATGCACCCAATTATCTTCATCTATTTACAACACATACGGTACAAAGTTGTAAACCAGAGTTGTAATTTAAACAAAAGTTGTAAGGGTATTTCCCGATTAATCTATGCATATTATCAAAAATGAGAATGTTTTTGCACCTATGCTAAAAAAACTTTACCTATTCTGCATCACAGCACCACTACCAGCGCTCGATACAAATGCAGCATATCTTTTAAGCCACGGTGAAGCAGTCTTAACCGATGGCGGAGGCAATTTTGCCTTGCGTTTTGCAAGCTCTTCATCAGATAACAGAAAATCCAACCTGTGTTCTGGAATATCAATTTTTATGATATCACCATCTTGCAATAACGCAATAGGGCCGCCAGCAGCTGCCTCTGGCGAAACGTGTCCAATGCAGGCTCCCCTTGTGCCACCAGAAAATCTACCATCCGTAATCAACGCAACGCTTTCGCCAAGCCCTTGCCCCATTATATAAGAGGTTGGAGCAAGCATTTCTTGCATTCCTGGTCCGCCGCGAGGTCCCTCATAACGGATAACAACCACATTGCCCGGTTTGACTTTGCCTTCAAGAATGCCTTTACATGCTTCTTCTTGAGAATTGAATATTATGGCTTTTCCTTCAAACTTAAGCATAGAAGGAGCCACTCCAGCTGTTTTAACAACAGCCCCTTCTGGAGCAAGATTCCCCCATAGGATGGCAAGTCCGCCTGTTTTTGAATATGCGTTTTCAATAGGTCTTATGCATTGTTCATCTTTAATTTTTGCCTTTGAGATAAGCTTGCCGAGAGTTTTCCCGGAAACGGTTAAAGCTTCAAGATGAAGCAATCCTTTTATTTTGGAAATTTCTTTAAGCACAGCACTCACTCCGCCAGCTTTGTCAACATCTTCAATATGATAATGGCTGGAAGGTGAAACTTTGCAGATATTCGGGCATAGTTTTGAAATTTGATTTATTCTATTTAAGTCATATTTAATGCCAGCCTCGGATGCTATAGCAAGAGTGTGTAAAACAGTATTGGTGCTACCCCCCATAGCCATATCAAGCGCAAAAGCATTATCAATGGCTTGCTCTGTAACAATTTCACGTGGTTTTGGTCCGCCATTTTTAGCCAGTTCAACTATCAATTTTGCCGCTAATTTATATAATTTTTTGCGAGCTGGATCTGTGGCAAGAATCGTGCCATTGCCGGGCAAGGCTATGCCTAATGCTTCGCACAAACAGTTCATTGAGTTAGCTGTAAACAGACCAGAACAAGAGCCACAATCAGGGCAAGCATGCTTTTCCACTTCAGTAAGCTCATTTTGATCTACCTTCCCCTGCTTGCATGCTGCCACACCTTCAAATACACTAATCAGATCCACCACTTTCCCATCTGGCATTTTGCCTGCAGCCATAGGTCCACCACTTACGAAAATGGTGGGTATGTTACATCGCACAGCAGCCATAAGCATTCCGGGCACTATTTTATCGCAATTTGGAATGCAAATTATTGCATCAAAGCAATGCGCTTTAACCATAGATTCAACACTATCAGCAATCAACTCTCTGCTCGGCAAGGAATACTTCATCCCTTCATGTCCCATCGCAATGCCATCACAGATTCCTATTGTGTTAAATTCAAAAGGGACACCTCCTGCTTTATAAATTTCTTTGCTTATCAGCCTGCCAACTTTATTGAGGTGCTTGTGGCCGGGAATAATTTCTGTAAAAGAATTGCATATACCAATGAAAGGTTTATTAAAATCTTCAGACTTAACTCCGAGCGCTCTAAATAAACTTCTATGCGGCGCACGTTCAATGCCAGCTTTAACATGGTCGCTATTCATCATAAAAACTCCTTTCTTTTAGATAGAGTGCTTATTAAAAAATAGATGGGCTAATAAAGCAATCATTTTTTTATGATTATTGCTTGTTAGAATTTGGAGCGGCAGCGATAGCCTGTGAAGATATGGGCTTATCAAAAAGGTAAATTATTCCACCAACAGCCGTTGTTATTGTAGTTATAAGCGACACAGCAAAAGAGATAACAAAGCCTGTATGTCTTTCCATTCCAAGCAGCGCAAAGAATGCCACGAAACTGCCTTCTCGTAATCCGATTCCGTTAAACGAAATTGGTAGCATCATTAAGCAAAGTATGAACGGCACGAAGATAAAGTAATAAAGAAGAGAAATATCCACTCCAAAAGCGAGCGCTGCCACATAAAATATCACAACTCTTATTGCCTGCAAAATGAAAGAAGAAACCAAACTCACTATCAGAATCGATGGATGCTGTTTGTATTCAAGAATAGTTGTAGCAAGAGACCGTAGATGGGAATACCATTTCTTCTCTTGCCAGTTTTGCGGCGCAGCAAACAGAATTTTATTCACCATTCTTCTACTTGCTGCAAGGCTCGTAAGCAGCACAGAAATAATCAAAATAAATATCGCTATCTGGCGAGTATATGGGAAAAAAGTATTGCCTATAATGATTGCTGAAAGACATCCAAGCACAATAAGAGCAAATACAGCCACAAACCTATCAAGCGCCATCGTCGCCACTGTTAAAGAAATTGACTTAATGTGCTTTGCAAGGTAATAGCCTCTTATTAGATCAGAACTCACACTTGAAGGCAGAATAAGTCCCCAGAATCCGCCAACATAATTTATTACAAAAAGTCTCCAGAAAGAGATCTGACATTTTTTAATTACAAGGAGCAACCACCATTTAAATACGCCAACGATTCTTTCAAGAGTAAGTAGGATGACGATAGAAAAGAGGATGATAAGATTGGCATCTTTGGCTATTTTAATGGCTTCTTTCCAGTCTAGGAGATAGATGATTATGTAAGCGAGCGCTGTAATGCTCAAAATGAGTTTTATGATGAATTTGAGGAAATCTTTGATATTATTTTGTTGTTTCAGGAATAGTGGCATATATAGGGAGCAAATAATCCCTTTTTGAGAGTGTTAAGTAAAGGAAAAAA
>CAZBHO010000001.1:20651-29706 GCA_964491945.1 uncultured Verrucomicrobiota bacterium
GTGTTATATTTACTACTAAACAAATAGAAATAATAGAGTTTAAAAAGAACGTACTAAAATTTATATGAACGCAATAAATCAAAATTTACTCACTAACCTTAAGGATAACCCAGAAAGATTATCCGCTAAAGAAATAATAGAATGGGGCATAACCAAATTCAAAGATAAAATCGCTATATCATGCAGCTTCAGTATGGAAGATGTAATTATCATCCATATTGCATCAGAAATATCAAACAACATAAAAATTTTTGCCATAGATACAGGCAGACTACCAGAAGAAACTTTTGATGTAGCAGAAAAAATTAAAAAGCAATTTAATCTGCCAATACAATGGTTCTTTCCCAAGCAAGAAGCAGTGGAAAACCTTATCTCATCAAAAGGGCTATTCTCATTCAGAGAATCTTTAGAAAACCGCCACGAATGCTGCCAGATAAGAAAGGTTGAGCCTTTGATGCGGGCGCTTCAGGGGCTTTCTGCATGGATTACGGGCTTGCGAAGAGCGCAATCTTCCACAAGGCAAAAGATAGCAAAAATAGAAATGGATACAGTGCATAACAACATTTACAAATTAAATCCGCTGGCTGATTGGTCGGATGAAGATGTGTTTGCATACACCTCACTCCATAATTTGCCTTTTAATGAGCTTTATAAAAAAGGCTACACTTCCATTGGTTGCGCGCCCTGTACAAGGCCTACGGTTTTTGGCGAACATCCACGTGCTGGAAGATGGTGGTGGGAAAGTGCTGAAAAAAAAGAATGCGGCTTACATTACGATTTTTTTAAAGGAAAGGAGAAAGAAAAATGACGCATCTACAAAAAATAGAAGCTACAAGCATATTTATAATTAGGGAAGCGTATAGAGAGTTTAAAAACCTTGTTATGCTGTGGTCTATAGGCAAGGACAGCACTGTTCTATTGTGGCTCACACGCAAAGCTTTTTTTGGGCATGTGCCATTTCCTTTAATGCATATTGATACTGGTTTTAAGATACCAGAAATGATTCAATATAGAGATGAGCTTGTGAAAAAGTGGCAATTGAACATGATAGTTGGCAAAAATGAAGAAGCTCTCAAAAACAAAGAAACTTTTCCCGACGGCAAACTAACCAGAATTGAATGCTGCAAGGCTTTGAAGAGTGAAGCGCTTAAACACACATTGGCTGGCGATTGGAAAAGGTATCGGTTTGATCATTCGCTTGGAAAATACGTTATTGATAAAAACACAGAGCCCTTTACTGGTGTGATAGTCGGCGTGAGGGCTGACGAAGAAGGCAGTCGTTCAAAAGAGCGGTATTTTTCCCCAAGAGATAAAGATAGTGAGTGGAACATATCAGATCAACCTATGGAGTTATGGGGCTATTACAACACGGATTTTGCGCCCGGAACGCACATAAGGATTCATCCATTGCTGGATTGGACAGAGCTTGATATTTGGGAGTATATATTGCAGGAAAATATCCCTGTTGTCTCACTATATTTCAATAGAGGTGATGGCAAAAGGTACCGTTCGTTAGGTTGTATGCCCTGTACACATCCGATAACTTCCAGCGCAAGGAACGTAAAGGAGATCATCGAAGAGCTCAAAACAGGTAAGCTTGCAAACATTGCAGAGCGCTCTGGAAGAGCACAGGATGTTGAAGATGGTGGTGGACTTGAAACATTAAGAAGAGAAGGATATATGTAGTTATGGAACAAGAAAATCTTACGCAATTTAAGATAGCCATACTTGGGCATGTTGATCACGGAAAAAGCACTCTTATAGGCAGATTATTGGCTGATAGTGGCGCACTTCCTGAAGGAAAGCTGGAACAAGTTCAAAACTATTGCAGAAATAAAGCTCGTCCTTTTGAATACGCCTTTTTGCTTGATGCTTTAAAGGAGGAGCAGGCTCAAGGAATAACCATAGAAACTGCTCGTTGCTTTTTCAAAACAAAAAAGCGCCGTTATATGCTTATAGATGTGCCAGGACACACTGATTTTTTAAGGAATATGGTTACGGGTCTCTCAAGAGCCGATGCCATTTTTCTCATTATAGATGCCAGCGAAGGCATTAAAGAAAATTCAAAAAGGCACGGCTATGTGGCTTCAATGCTTGGACTAAATCAAGTTGCTGTGCTAATCAACAAGATGGATAAAGTTGCTTATAGCAAGACAGTTTATGATGCAATAAAACAAGAGTTTTCGTCATTTCTTGATATGCTCAATATTAGCGTCTTAAACTTCATTCCAGTTTCAGCGTTCTTTGGTGAAAATCTGGTAAGCAAATCCAATCAAATGGGCTGGTATGATGGGCCAACTGTGCTTCAACAGATAGATGATTTTGAATACACAGATGATAAAAGATCTTTGCCCCTACGTTTCCCTGTGCAAGATATATACAAGTTTACAGAACACGGCGATGAAAGAAGAATAATTGTCGGTACCATTGAAACTGGCAAAATTTCTGTTGGGGACAAAATTATTGTTCAGCCGGGCAACAAAACATCAACTGTTACATCTATAGAAGGATTTAACACAGACAAAAAGTATTCTGCTTTTGCAGAAGAAGCAACTGGCATAATGATAGCTGACCCGCTTTACATTAAAAGAGGCGATATGATAAGCAAAGCAGATGAAACTTTGCCGGCTGTTACGAATCGCTTCAGGGCAAATATATGCTGGCTTGGCAGTGCCCCAATGTTGCCTAATAGAAAATACAAAATCAAAATAGGCGCTCACAGGGGAAATATAAAACTGGTTGAAATTCTGCATTGCATAGACGCAACATCATCTGGCAGTTTCATCAAAAAAAATCAGGTTGATAGAAATGATATTGCAGAATGTGTGTTTGAAACTCCTAAACCTGTAGCGTTTGATGTTTTCAAGCATAACAAGTTTGCATCAAGATTCGTCATAATAAGCGACTATAGAATTTCTGGGGCTGGGGTGATTCTTGAAGCACTCAAAGAAGGCGATTCCATTCTGGAGCAGCACGTCATTCAGCGTGAGGTTGTATGGAGAAAGGGCAGTATTTCTCCCAAAGAACGTTCTCTTACATATAAACACAATCCAAAATTCATCCTAATTACAGGCAAGGATATTCAGAAAGTGGAAAATGTTGCAAATGATTTTGAGCGGAAACTTTTCAGTTCTGGATTAAAAACCTACCTATTGCATTATTTCAACCTGATGGAAGGACTTAATGCTGATATAAAACTCGATAGCTATGATGTTCATATAGAACGTTTGGGAGAGCTGGCAAGAATTATGACTGACGCAGGATTAATTTTTATCGTCACTCTGCCATATCTGGATAAATACGATTTACACGTGCTTGAGACATTGAACAAACCAAGCGAAATTATTGTTGTAACACTCGGTGAAAGCGAATTAGAAAATAAGACTAACACCTTTATTATCAACATAGAAGATAGCAGCAACACCATAGTGGAAAAATTGCTCAATATCTTAAAAGTAAAAGAAGTCCTTATGGAGTATAACATATGAAGAAAAGACACCATTTGTATAGAGAATCACATATTAGAACCATAATTAAAGCGATCACATGGGGCACCCTTGGAGTGATAGTACTTAGCTCAATTTCTTTCTTTGTGACAAAAAGCGCTGCAAAAAGCACCGGCATAACGATACTCTTCTATGCAATCAGGTTCATAATGTATTACATCCACGAGCGTGTATGGACAGCCATACAATGGGGAAAACCAGTGCATCCTTTAATTGGTTTCTCTGTACGAGATGATTTAACAAAAGAAGAACTTGAAGTAATAGAAAAATTTTTAAGAGAACGCCAATACCTTAAGGCGCATCCAGAGTATGAAATATAACATTGAAAGGATAAAACAAATGCACTTTGCCACAAAATTACTACACGATAGTTTTAATAAAGATACTACCACAGGAAGCAGTCTTCCGCCAATTTATCAAGCAACGGCTTTTGCTTATGATAGTGCTGAAGAGATGGAAAATGTTTTTGCAGGCAGAGATGCTGGCTTCGTTTATTCACGAATAGCAAATCCTTCTGTTAGTTTGCTTGAGAGACGTCTTGCCAGCCTTGAAAATGGCGTTGGTGCTATTGCCTGCTCATCAGGAATGGCAGCGATCTCAAACACGGTGCTTGCATTATGTTCCGCAGGTGATGAGATAGTTTCTGCTTATTCCATTTTTGGTGGGACATATTCTTTATTCAAAAACGTAATGCAGCGCTTCAATATCAAAGTTAATTTTGTTGACATCAACAACCTTGATGAAATTGAAAGCCGCATAAATAAGAAAACGAAAATGATTTTTGCTGAAACGATAGGTAATCCAAAATTAAATGTCCCTGATATAGCTGGACTTGCCAGTATTGCAAAAAAGCACAAGATATGTCTTGTGATAGATAACACTGCAGCAAGTCCATTCATCTGTAGCCCAGCCACCTTTGGGGCAAACATCATAATTCACTCTATTTCAAAATTTATCAACGGCTATGGAACAGCCATTGGCGGTGTGATAATAGATGCTGGAAATTTTATGTGGAACAATGAAAAATATCCGCATTTAAAGCCATATTACGAGAAAGCAGGACAGATGGCTTTCCTTGCCAGCTTAAGATCTGGCGTGGCAAGAGATATAGGAGCTTGCCTTGCGCCATTTAATGCGTTTTTGATATGGATGACTCTTGATTCGTTGGCTGTAAGGATGGAGAAACACTCATTAAATGCACTCGCTATTGCAGCAGAGCTTTCAAAAAACGGTAAAGTTCTTTCTGTAACATATCCGGGCTTACCGCAACATCCGCAGCATAACCTTGCAAAGAAGCAATTTAACAATAACTTTGGAGCAATTCTCACGGTGCAACTTGGCTCAAAGGACAGAGCTTTTAGGTTCATCAACAATTTAAAGCTGCCATTACGCCTTGCAAACATAGGAGACACTAAAACGCTAGTAATTCATCCTGCATCAACTTTTTGTAGAGAGCTATCCCATGCAGAAAGAGCCGCAAATGGTGTTGCCGATGACACAGTAAGAATTTCCATCGGACTGGAGCATCTGGAAGATTTATTAAATGATATTGAACAATCTTTAAATAAATTATAAAAGGAGGCTATATGAAAATACTGATAAATGGCAAGGAAACTGAAGTTAAAGATGATGTAAATGTTTCTATGCTCATTATTGAGCAAAAAGTCAAAATGCCAGAGATGGTCTCTGTGGCTATCAATGGGAACATAATTAATAGAGCTGAATATGAAACCACCATTTTAAAACCCAATGATGCAGTTGAGTTTTTGTATTTTATGGGCGGAGGCTTTTTTAAGGAACAAATAAAATGAACCTTACAGAAAAACAAATAGAAAGATATTCCAGAAACATCATTCTTACTGAGATAGGATTGAAAGGGCAAGAAAAGCTACTTTCCAGCAAAGTGCTTGTTATTGGCGCAGGTGGGCTTGGCTCTCCAGCCATTTTCTATCTTGCCGCAGCAGGTGTAGGCACTATTGGCATCATTGATTCAGATAATGTTGATATTACCAACTTGCAGCGTCAGATATTGCATGCAACAAAAGATATTGATACACCAAAAACACAATCGGCAGCAGAAAAAGTTAAGGCTCTAAATCCAGATGTAAAGATTGTTCAGTATCCTGTTCGTTTTAGCGCACATAATGCGTTGGAGCTGATTGATGGATACGATTTTATTCTTGATTGCACTGATAGCTTTAAATCAAAATTTCTAATCGCAGATGCCTGCCACTTTGCAAAAAAACCCTATTCACATGCTGGTATATTGCGATGGACTGGACAAACTATGACAGTCATTCCAGACCAAACTGCCTGTTATAGATGCGTGTTTACCGCTCCGCCACCTAAAGATGCTGTCCCCACCTGTGCACAAGCAGGAGTGCTGGGAGCTATGGCTGGCGTTATAGGATGTATCCAAGCAACAGAAGCAATAAAATTTCTTATTGGAATAAATAGCCTTTTGATAAATAAGGTTCTTGTCTACGATGCACTCACAACAAACTTTAGAAGCATTGTGTTAAAACGCAATGAGGCTTGCCCCTTGTGTGGGAAAGAGCCAAAAATTAAATCTCTATCAGAAGAAGATCTAGACGTATGCACGTTGGGTAAAAAATGAATATGGAGATTTTAACAATTCGAAAATCTTTATTAGCAGTTATGGAAGAGCACGCAAAAAAGGAGGCTCCTTTTGAAGCTTGTGGACTGTTGGCAGGCAGGGAGGGAATTGTGGAAAAATTCTTCCCTGTGCCGAACAAAGATGCTTCAAATGAACATTTCAGCATAGATATCTCAGACCAGCTAAAAGTTATTCAAGCAATAAGAAAACTCAATATGCAGTTAATAGGCATCTGGCATAGTCATCCTGAAACACCGGCAAGAATGTCGGAAGAAGATAAAAAACTGGCTTATACCCCAGACGTTTATTATGTGATTTCATCCTTAAATCCGATTGGCGATGAAAGGATAAACGCTTTTTTCCCCTGTAATGGAGAGTTCAAAAAAGTGGAGATAAAAATCATATGAGTACCACAAACAAACATACCTATAGATTGCCTGAAAACACATTGCTGGAAATTCAGAAATTTGCTGATGCAGTAAAGAAGTTTAAAGATGGCAAAATATCACCTGCTGTTTTCAGGGCATACCGTGTGCCAAATGGTATATATGAACAGCGGAAAAATGGCACATATATGGTGCGTATTCGCGTGCCAGCAGGCAAAATTTATTTGCATCAACTATCAAAAATTTGTGAGCTTTCAAAAATTTATGGGAGCGGCACCATACATATAACAGATAGAGAAGACATCCAGCTCCACGACGTTCTAATTGAAAATACGCCCTTCATAATGGAGGAGCTATACAAAGTTGGGCTTACTCCAAAGGGCGGTGGAGGCAACACTGTAAGGAATATTACAGCCTGTCCTTATGCCGGGATATGTCCAAAAGAATTGTTTGATGTATCTCCTTACGCTATCGCAACCACAGAATATATGATTACGCAGGAAACAAGCTATAACCTGCCCAGGAAATACAAAATAGCTTTTAGCGGCTGCAATGAAGATTGCGCTTTTTGCGAAGTAAATGATTTAGGCTTTGTTGCAATAAACGATGTAGAAAAAAGAAGTTTTCGCATCTACGTCGGCGGCGGTATGGGCGCGCATTCAAGAGTTGGGCATATTTTGTTAGATGAATTATCGGCAAGCGAAGTTATCAAAGTTGCAGAAGCCGTTAAGAGATTGTTTGATAGATTTGGTAATAAACATAATAAGCACAAGGCTCGTTTGCGATTCGTATTTGAAAATATGTCAGCCGAAGAGTTCAAAGAACATTTTACAAATGAACTCCGTAAGATAAACAACGAAGGGATACCTTGTGTTGATACAGGAATAGCCACCAATGATAAAACTACAAATTGCGCTCAAGCTGACTTAAAAGAGTTCTTAACTGAAATAAACGGCATTAAAATTTTACAACAGAAACAACCGAATTACTACGCCATACATTTTACTGTGCCACTCGGCGTCATTAAGGCAGACGAGATGTTGTCCTTTATCAACTTTTGTAAAAATTATCAATTAGAAGAAGTGCGCACTGCGCAGAGTCAGCATATACTTATCCCTTATGTGCACAAAGATATTCTTGAGCAATTCACTAAAGAGCTTGCTGACAGTTTCAGAGAGGAAAGACTATTTAGAAACATATTAGCTTGTCCTGGAGCTTCCACTTGCCGACTCGGACTATGTATGTCCAGAAATCTGGCAAAAAACATAGTTGAAAAATTTAAAGAGCACGATGTAGATACGCATTTAAAGCACAATATAACCATTAAAATCAACGGTTGTCCTAATGCTTGCGGGCAACATCCAATAGGCAATATAGGTTTATATGGCGCTGCAAGGCGAGTTGATGGCAGATTGGTTCCAACTTATAATATTCTGCTAGGTGGTAAGACTGGCAAAGGCTCATCTGCTTTTGGCAGATTCGTTGGCGCCGTGCCCGTTAAAAACATTCCTTATGTGCTAATAGACTTACTGAAAGATTTCGAAGCCAAAAGAAATATGTTTAATAGCTTCCTTGAATACTCTCATGCAAACGAGGCAGATTATTTTAAAAGGCTCATATCAAGATACGAAGATATACCAAATTATGAAGAGGATGCCTCCTTCTACAAAGATGCAGGCAGCAATGAGGATTTTTCGCTGGCAGGTAGAGGTGCAGGTGAATGTGGAGCAGGCGTTTTTGAAGTTATTACAGAAGACATTGCGCTTGCGAAAAAGCATTTGAAGGATGCAGAAAAGATAGCAGACACATCGCTTTTCTCTGCGCTCCTTGCAACGGTGCGAGCGTTGTTGATTGTGCGGGGCATAGATACTGCCAATATAGACGAAATTTTCTTTGCTTTTGAAAAGTTTTTCATTGATACGGGGCTCGTTCCTGAAAAATTTCGTGAATTAATAGTGCGTGGAAGAAGTTATCAGCAAGGGTGGCAATCGGCACTCGCAGGAAAAGAGAGAGATGTTAGCGAATTGCTTGAACGTGTGGAATATCTTTTTAGTAAATTGGATGCTTCGTTAAACTTCAATGTATCTGAAGCAACAAAAACAGATGCCAACAAATCAGATGCCGCAAAGAGCTCAAAATCCACATTACTTGATTTGCGTGGTGTTGCCTGTCCAATGAATTTTGTTAAGGCAAAAATTAAACTGGAAGAACTTGAAGCTAACTCGGTACTCACCATTTTTCTGGATGATGGAGAACCAATTAAGAACGTTCCTGAAAGTTTACGCAATGAGGGGCAAGAAATTCTTGAGATTAGCAGGATGCAAGATGGCTATTACAAAGTTTCAGTTAAAAAAATAAAATAAGGAGAAAAGACAATGCGATATTTTCAAAACAATGCTTTAACTATTGGCAACACTCCGCTGGTGCAATTAAAAAAAGTTGTATCAAAAGGTCCTATAGTTCTGGCCAAGCTGGAAGGAAGAAATCCTATGGGATCAGTGAAGTGCCGCATAGGACTATCTATGATTTTAGATGCGGAAAAAAGA
>CAZBHO010000001.1:29758-63032 GCA_964491945.1 uncultured Verrucomicrobiota bacterium
GGAATACAGGAATATCCCTTGCCGCAATTGGAGCAGCATATGGCTATAAAGTTGTTATAACTATGCCAGAAAGTATGAGCATTGAGCGCCGAAAAATTCTGCAATTTCTTGGCGCAAAATTGATCCTTACCGATCCCGTAAAAGGTATGGCTGGCGCAATAGCAGAAGCAGAAAGGCTGATTGCTGAAAACCCGGGCAAATTCTTTATGCCATCCCAGTTTACAAACCCTGCCAATCCAGCCATTCACGAGCAGACCACAGGACCTGAAATCTGGGATGCTACCGAAGGAAAAATCAAAATGTTCATAGCTGGGATAGGCACTGGCGGCACCATAACTGGAGTTTCTAGATATATCAAACAAAAGAAAGAGAAAAAAATTACATCCATTGGTGTTGAGCCAGCGGCGAGTCCTGTAATATCCCAAAAGTTGGCAGGTCTGCCTCTCAAACCCGGACCTCATATGATTCAAGGTATAGGCGCAGGCTTTATTCCAGAAACATTGGATCTTTCGCTGGTTGATAAAATTGAAACAGTTGAAGATGAAGAAGCCATTGAATTTGCCAAAAGGCTGGCAAAGGAGGAAGGCATTTCAGCAGGCATTTCTTCTGGCGCTGCAGTGGCAGTGGCAAATAGAGTTGCAAAAGATAAATCTTTAAAAGATGAATTTATAGTTGTAATTTTGCCTGATAGCGGAGATAAATATATTTCAACCATTTTGTTTGATTTTTAATTACTATGAGAAGGGCACTTGTATCAAATGAATTAAGTATTATCTTATTTGCATTGGTGTGTGCGTTCATCATCACAAATCTAGCAGGTTGTAGAGAAGCACTCCATGATATTCCAACAAAAGAAAATGAGAACCAAAACACTCGCCGCTATCACTGCCCGATGCATCCATCCTACGTATCAGACCGACCCGGAAATTGCCCCATTTGTGGAATGTCTTTGGTTGAAATAAAAAATGATGAAAGAAGCTCCATAGAAAGTCAGCATAGCCACCACCATCATCACGAAAGTTCCCACAATCTTGATGAAGCCAGCCCCCCTACTCCACAGGATAGAGCCAAAGTGCAACTGACCAGATACGACACAAACGAATTATCATTTGCTTTTTCTAAAGCACTGATCACAAATTTGATTGTTTCCATAAAAAGCCCTGCAATTTTGGCGCACAATGAGGCTTTCTTGCACAAAATATCGCCAAGGTTCAATGGCTGGATAATTAAACTATACGTAACTTATGAAGGCGAAGTTATAAAAACTGGAACACCGCTTTTTGAGTTTTATAGTCCAGAAGTTTTTATTACAGAAGCCGAATATCTTTCCAGCATTTATTCAGATGGCAGCACTGCACACAAAGATAATCTACAAAAATTAGCTTTAAGCAAACTGGAATATTTTGAAATAAGCAAGGAAGAAATCAATAAGCTAATTGCGAGGAAAGCTCCGTATTCTGCAAACATATATCGCTCTACTGTTTCAGGGCATATAATCTCAAAAAATGTCTATAATGGACAACATTTCAATGCTGGCGAAACGCTTTTTGAAATAGGCACTCTCTCATCTTTATGGGCAAAGGCATATCTGCCAAAGGAATTTCTGCCTATGGTTCATACGAACATTTTCGTGAACATGTACTTTTATGAACTTAACACAAACAAATATGGTAAGCTATTTTTTATATCGCCACATGTTGACGAAACATCTCAAAGGGGTGAACTAAAAATAGAAATAGAAAATAATGATATGCAACTTAAACCAGGGATGTTCGCTGAACTAAACATGGAATATACGATAAGCAATACGTTAGCCATACCTTTTACAGCAGTTATGGATACTGGTAAGAAAAAGTTGGTTTTTGTGAAAGATGATGATGGCTCAATTCTGCCTCGCTATGTGCAAACAGGTTTTAGGAGCGGAGATTTAATTGCAATCAACTCCGGCATTGAAGAAGGAGAAGAGGTTGTTTCTTTCGGCAATTTTGTTATTGATGCAGAAAGTCAGATACAATCTGCAATTAGCTCTATAGGACAAACTCATCAACACTAGTTTTGGAAGATTATCTGTTATGATCAACCGCTTGATAGAATGGAGTATAAATAACCGTTTTTTGGTTTTTGTTTTGACGTTTGCTCTTTTTCTATTCGGATGCTATTCTATATACAATATACCGCTAGATGCGCTTCCAGATCTTTCTGATTGTCAGGTGATTGTGTTTACCGAATGGAAGGGGCGTAATCCTGCGACAATAGAAGATCAAATAACATATCCAATTGTCACAAGATTGATGAATGTTCCCTCTGTAAAAGTTGTGCGTGGTTACTCATTTTTTGGTTATTCATTTATATATGTGCTTTTTAAAGATGGCACAGATATATATTGGGCTCGTTCTAGAGTGCTTGAATATTTGCAAGGGCTCTCTGGTGTTCTGCCCGAAGGAGTTAGCCCATCGTTAGGTCCTGATGCAACAGGCGTTGGCTGGGGGTTTCAATATGCTCTTGTGGATAGAGCTGGAAAACACAACATAGCAGATATTCGCTCTTTTCAGGATTGGCATCTTAAGTATTGGCTTCAGAGCATAGAAGGTGTGGCTGAGGTTGCAACTTTTGGAGGCTATCAAAAACGCTATCAAATAACTTTCCATCCAGATAAACTAGCTTCCTTCGGCTTTGCTGTGGATAAAATTATCGGCAAAATCCGTGCTTCAAATAGAGAAGCTGGTGCAAGAGAAATAGAACAATCAGGCATTGCTTACATTGCGCGCGGCAGAGGCTACATACAATCTCTAACAGACATAGAAAACATAGTGCTTGATGTTTCTTCAAATGGCGTTCCCATACTTCTGAAAGACGTTGCTCAAAAAATAGAGTTTGCACCTGATATGCGCCGTGGCATAGGCGACTTTAACGGAGAAGGTGAAGTGGTTGGTGGTATTGTTGTTGTGCGCTATGGAGAAAACGTTTTAAAAGTTATAGAAAGAGTAAAAGAAAAATTAGCCTCAATCAGAGATACTTTGCCAGAGGGGGTGGAAATAATTACTACCTATGACAGAACCGATTTTATAAAAGAGGCAATTGCTCTTCTTAAGCACGTTCTAATTAAAGAGGCTATAATAGTTTCTCTGATAGTTATCATTTTTTTATTGGATTTTGGCGGAGTGGTTAGAGCCATAACAACGCTACCATTAGCTGTGGCTATGGCGTTTATCCCAATGTATTACTTCAAAATTACTGCCAATGTAATGTCGCTGGCTGGAATTGCGATTGCATTGGGCGCAATTGTTGATGAAGCAATCGTGATGCTGGAAAATATACATAAAAAAATGGAGCACTATCACGGCGAAAAAATATCTTCGCAAAAGAAAAAAGAAATCATCCTTGAAGCATGCAAGCAACTTGCACAACCAATGTTCTTTGCGCTGCTGGTCATCACTGTAAGTTTCCTTCCCGTCTTTGCCCTTGAAGAGCAGGAAGGCAGGCTCTTTAAGCCGCTGGCTTATACAAAAACATTCACTATGGCTTGCGCAGCGTTCCTTTCTTTAACGTTCGGCCCAGCGCTTCTTATGACAATTGCCAAAACTAATGTTATTCCTGAAAACCAACATCCTTTGAGCAGATTGCTGCATAAAATTTATTATCCATGGATTGCGCTTCTTATGAAAAGGTATTGGATTTCAATTGCAATTGCTGTTCTAATAACAATATCTTCCGCTCCAATCTATTTTAAACTCGGCTGGGAATTTATGCCCACTCTGAATGAAGGCACAATCCTTTATATGCCAACCACCCTCCCCAATGTTTCAATTAGAGAAGCAAAATCCTTACTTCAACTACAGGATAAACTTTTGAAAGAATTTCCTGAAGTCTTATCCGTACATGGTAAGGCAGGTAAAGCCGATACAGCCACAGACCCAGCCCCGATAGAAATGTTTGAAACCGTCATCCAACTTAAGCCTCAAAAGGAATGGCGAAAAATAAAAATAGAAAGATGGTATTCTTCTATAAATAGCGAAGCATTAAAAAAATTATTAAGGCTATTTGCTCCTGAAGAACGAACTATCTCTATTAACGAATTAATTAGCGAAATGGATGCAAAGCTCAAAATACCCGGCGTTGTAAATGCGTGGACAATGCCAATTAAAGCAAGAATAGATATGCTCTCAACCGGCATCAGAACACCTGTTGGCATAAAAGTTATTGGCAAGGATATTTATCAGATCGGGAAAACCGGCGAACTTATAGAAAAAGCAGTAATGAATATCGCAGGAGTGCGCTCTGTTTTTGCAGAACGAATAGGAGGCGCATATTACCTTGATATAATTCCTGATAGAAATAAGCTTGCAAGATATGGCTTAACAATTGAGGAAATATGGCAGGCTCTTGAAACTCTTGTTGGTGGAGAAAAGATAGATCAGATAATAGCTGGCAGAGAAAGATACGGAATTGCTTTAAGATACGCACAAGATTTTCGGGATGAAATTGAAAAAATAAAAAAACTTCACATTCCTATACAGCAGATGCAAAACAATCAAGCAATGAATTTTTCAATTAAAACAATTCCTTTAAATATGGTCGCAGATATCGTAATCACTAATGGGCCACCTGTAATAAAGAGTGAAGATGCATCTCTGGTAGGGTGGGTTTATGTGGATGTTGATACAGAAAACATTAGTTCATTTGTAAATGAGCTTAAGAAAAAGCTAAAGGAGGAACTCATTGATAAAAAAGTGCTGCCTGCTGGCTACCACTTTGAGATTGCAGGCCAATACGAATACATAGAGCGCGTTCGAGAGCGCTTGTTGCTCATCATTCCTTTAACGCTATTTATTATTTTCATCTTGTTATATATAAATTTCAAAAATATCGCAAAAACCTTGATGATAATGCTGACTATACCTTTTGCCATAACAGGAAGTATCTGGTTCTTATGGTTACTAGACTATCATTTCAGCATAGCTGTATGGATAGGCATAATAGCCCTTGCAGGACTGGCAGCTCAAACAGGCATAATGATGATAGTCTACCTTGATGAAGCCTTCAATATGTATAGAAAAAATGGCAAAATGAATACACAATATGACATGTTTGAAGCTATAGCCTATGGAGCAGTTCAAAGGATACGCCCAAAAATTATGACCGTAAGCCTTGTGATATTTAGCTTGTTGCCAGCACTCTTTGCAAAAGGAGCTGGCGCTGAAGCACTCCAACGGATTGCTGCGCCAATGATAGGAGGTATGATAACATCATCCATTATGACGCTTGAACTCATTCCAGCCCTATACGTTCTGCTGTACAAAAAAGAAGTCCGATGGATAGAGCAAAAGGTTTTAAAGAGAAAACAACAAATTAAACATAACGCTTTCCTAATTTAAGACGTATATATCCCGTATAAAGGTACCCAAAAAAGAAGTTTTGCACATAATAAAGTATCCTTTTAGGGCATCTAGATTAAATTCCTTTATATCTTAAAAATTTTTTCTAAAAAAAGTATTGACAAAAAATATTTTTACTATATAAGTGTGAACAGTTCTTTGTAAAAGTTCTAACTAGTTGCGGAATACGAACGGAAGCTAGTGAGAATCTGGCACGGTCGCGCCGCTGTAACCAGCTACGAAAGTTCATAAGCCATTCTGCTAAAAAGCAGGAGAAGGCGAACAACTAGGTTTGAAGCTGGAAGTCAGAAGACGTTGTATTTCGTAATCTCGTTGCAATTTTTTATTGCGCTCCTTCGCATGAAAGGAGTTTGCGGGATGATACTGGTGTGCATATAAAGCTTTTACCGGTTTTCTACCTTCAAATCCTTCTGCGGAGGATTTGAAGGTTTTTTATTTTTTAAAAACAGGTAAAAGCTATATGTATGAACTTTTCGTCAAGGGTGGTTTTGTGATGTTTCTCCTTCTGGGGGCATCATTTATTACGATTGCGGTAATATGCGAGCGAGCACTTTATTTCTTCTTTGCCCTGAGAGGGAAGAAAGAACTTATTAAGAAACTTGAGAAAGTGCTTACTGATTCGGTGGATGTTGCAAAAACACGCGAGATATGCCTTTGTCATAAGAATTTAATAAGCGAGATACTTTGCAACTCACTTCTAGCACTAGAAAAGAAACCAGAAGCCATTGAGGAAATACTCTCTTTTGAAGCTAATCGCGCGATAGAAAGGTTGGAACAGCATCTTGGCTGGATTAGCACAATAGCACAAGCTGCACCGCTACTGGGCTTACTTGGCACCGTTACTGGAATGATTAAAGCCTTTATGGTAATAGAATCAACTCAAGGAGACGTAAACGTTGCCTTACTCGCAGGAGGAATATGGGAAGCATTACTGACCACAGCTTTTGGACTCATTGTGGCTCTGCCAGCACTCTTTGCATATAATTTCTTTGAAAGAAAAACCGATAAGGCGGCAAGATTTATTCGTGATGCACTCACTCGTTTAATGGCTATTAGGCAAGAAAAGAAAGAATAAGTATGCTCAATATAGAAAAAAGACGTATAGGAAAAGTTGAGATAGGCATGGCGCCTTTAATAGATTGTATGATGTTGTTGCTTATCTTCTTTCTTCTTACTTCTTCATTTGCTGCTTATAAAAAAATGAATGTTGCTCTGCCAGAGGCTTCTTCCACTATTAAGGATAATCGGGTTCAAAACATCATCTTACTTGAAGCTTCGGGAACGATTATCCTCGGGAATGATAAAATGAAAATAGAAGACTTTAATGAGACATTGCTGCTAAAACATTTTGGAACGAATCTAGAGACAGCTGTTATAGCCGCCGACAAGGAAGCCCCTGTAAAAAATCTTACTTTGATTATGGATAGTCTCAACAAAATCGGCATACACAATGTGGCTATTGCTACAGCAAACGAAGAGAAGAAAAGTTCAAGAGAGGATAGAAGATGAAGTGTAATACAGCTATTTCATTTGTTATATCTGGCATCTTACATCTGGCTATCTTGCTTATAAGTTTCCATATTTCACCTGAAAGTATAGGGGCAGTTCAAAAGCAGCAACACAACTTTATGATAGTAGGTTTAGTTTCTATGCCACCACAAAAACTTCAAACTCAACCGGAACTACCACCACAAATTTATAAAGATCAGCCTGTTGAACAAGTTATAGAAGCCTCACAGGCAATAGAAAGTGATATACTTATTCAAGAACCTGAAGAGGAAAAAGAACCCAAAATAGCGGAAGAGCCAGTGCCGGAAAAGTATAACGAGGATACCTCCAAAGAGATTACTGAAGAGACGGAGAAAGATAATGAATCTTGTAATGAGGAGCAAGTTGTGAATTTACCAGCATCCACAACTATTCCAAGTGCCGTTCAAGGTAGTCCAGAAATTGATTACTTTGCAACTTATTTTGAACAAGTCCTTAAAAAAATAGAAAAATCTAAAACCTATCCACAATTAGCGCGGAAGAATGGATATGTTGGCAGTGTAAAATTATCCTTTAAAATTCTTGAAAACGGAATCGCAACAAATTGTGTCATTACAACAACTTCCGGTTATAAAATTTTAGATCGTGAGGCATTAGCTATTATTCACAGAGCTTCACCATTTGATCCTATTCCCAACCATATGCAGAAAAAAGAATTAGAATTATCCCTGACTATTAATTTTAAACTTAATGATTAAACAAGCAAAAACAAAGAAAGGAGTATAAAAATGCAGGCAACAACATGCTCAAAGTCAACCAGAAAGGAACAGACGAACTCAAACCAAAAGAGAGGAGGAACTCTTATGAGATGCAACTTAAGAATAAAGATGATAATCCATTTTGTGAGTATTTCACCATTCTTATTGTTAAACCTTTATGCTCAGGAAGGGCAGAATTTTAATACAAATAGAGTTGCAGATTCCGCTATTAAGGCAGAAATAGTCGTAACAGCAGAACGCTTCCCTGTAGAAGGACTCAACTCCAGCCGAAATGTAACGAAGGTAAACAGCAGTGTCTTAAATGATAGTCTTGAACCAAACATAGTTGGCGCTTTAAGACAAAATTCAGGAATCATAAGCTACAAAGCATTTGGTCCTGAAGGAATAAGCCATGGTGGAATGAATAGCCAGCTTTCCATTAGAGGAATGCGTAATGGTGAACTGGTAACAATTAACGGAATGTCAATTCAAGAAGCATCAGGAGGTGCATACAACATTGATCTATTTTCACCTGCACAGATAAACAATGTGGAGATATTGAAAGGAGGGGGCTCTATACTCTATGGTGCCGATGCTGAAAGTGGTGTAATAAACCTTATTACCACAAAAAAGTCATCAGCAACTCCTTTCCGTTTTAAAATAAATGCGGGCACAGAAGAATCATTCTATTCTTCTGCGGGTTATTCAACCGATTTTCTCGATTTAGATTTTTATTATCGCCAGTTAGGCGCCAGAGATGAAATTTCAAGGTCATACTCTCAAAAATACACTTATAGCACCAGTCCTCTTGATAAAATAGGATTTGGCATTTTATTCCAGCCTATTGAAGACTTAACTTTTGATATTATAGGAGGAGGCTATGGTATTACATTCAAAAAGAAAGATTATAAAGGCAATATAATAGAAAGCACAGATCAGGAAACTTACTGGAATTTTACGGATGTACGACTTGAAAAAGAAAATTTCAATCTAAAGGGCTTTTTTAGCTGGAACAAAATGGATGCTGATCGTTTTCTATCGTCGCAACCTGACTATCGGAATACAACAATAGCCACCGGATCAAAAGGTGATGTACGATATTCAACGGAATACTTCCAGCAAGTAATTGGCGCTGATTACGTATATAGAGCAGCTGATTATAACCAACAATATGGCTTCCATTATAGGAACGAACTAGCACCATTAACTGAAATTAAAATAACTCCTTTTGAAATTCTTACTTTAAGTCTAGGAGCAAGAGAACAATTTATGTTCGCAGATTCAGATGCAACTGATTATGACCGCTTCTTGCCAGCTTTTGGAGCAAACCTGAAAGTTATTGAAGGACTACACCTTTTTGCAGATTCAAGCAAAGCTTTTCGTGCTCCAACATTTAACCAACTTTATTATGATAGTTACTTTCTTGTCGGCAATCCAGCGCTTGGACCTGAAATGGGCTGGACACATCAATCAGGTGTAAAGCTTTCCTATCCTGTTATTGAGGGAACCATTTCCATATTTTATATGGATTATGAAGACAAAATAGTAACAGACCCCACAAGCTATCCTTCAAAATATATAAATGCGGATTCTTTCAATAGCATAGGATTAGATTGGGACTTAAGTTTCAAACCCGGCATACTGCCAGAATCTTTTGATAAATTTAGATTGAATGCATCAGGCTATGTTGCCGATCCCGAATCAGAAACAGCTGCAGGCAAAAAATCACAATCAGGAGATAAGGTCCAGATGGCATTTGGCATCTCTTATGTGGGAACTGACTGGAAAGGTAATATCACTTTTGCCGGAGTTGAAAAACGTGAAAACGACATTTCTCCTTATCAATCTGTGGATACTTCAATTGCAAAGCGAATATATAAAGGCTGGCTGAAAGCTGAAATACGCAATGTACTTGATGAAACCATTGTCATAAGCGGCAATATGACACCTAATGCAAGCAGTCGTTATGAGTATTATGGATTACCAAGAATGTTTTCGGTGGGCTATGAAATTTCTTTCTAACGGTTTAATTTTTAACTGGCTTATTGGCAGTGCTTTGGCATTTATGATTTTTGCCATTAAAATAGGTGTTGCTCTGGCACACGAATACTGTGTTTCTGATAAAACGTGGATCAAACGCTGGATAGTATTACTAACAACATCAATTAGCTATTTTGCTATTTTTGCGGCAGGTCCGCTTATTTTAAATAGAATTGAAGCATCCAGCTTCTATCAAAATATCTCTCTTCTATTGCCTTATGGATGGCATGTTCATATGCTCGTAGGAGGGGGCCTCCTGGTGTGGGGGATGATGCTTTTGCATTCCCCCTCCACCAACAGAAATTATACTTCTATTCAAAAAGGCGCAAAGTATTTTTTGCTACTGCCCTGCCCTGTTTGTATCATAGTGATTTTGAGCACAACTACAATAGGTTGTAAATTGCTAGGCTTAAGTGGATGGTTCGCCGCAGTTGGTCTATGGGCTGTCTTTATTGGAATAGTAATGGCTTCTGCCATTGTAATGGTTCTCTTTTTTAGTCATAAACTAGCCACAGACGTTCTTGGAATAAGCATGTTAGGCATAGGGCTTTTTCTTTTGACTACATCCTTATTTGCACCTATTTATGCAGAGACTTTGCAGGTGCTTAAGTTGGCAAGACATAGCAATAGCCACTATCTGCCAGCAAGAGATTTTCTATTATATCTTTTAACCATCATTACTCTCTTTTTGGCTGGCTTTTTCTTTTTTATAAGAACTCATCTCAATATGGCTAACAAAACATCTTTTTGTTTTCTAAAACATACATTCATTAGAAAGGAATAAAACGATGCAGAGCGTAATGGCTATCTTACAGGCAATTATATTTGCAATATCTTCTCTCTTATTTCTACCTGTGATGATCGGTCTTGTCCTTTTATCAGCATGGTGCGCTGCATATGCAGGCTACATCGCATCAGAATGGTTCTGGCGCATAAAATGGCGAAAGTCCAGTATTGCCAACGTCACATCCGCTTCGATTGCCACTATGTTAAAACAAAAGGGACTCATATTTTTTATAGCCAGCACCGACTTCAGCAAAGCAATCAGACAGTTTTGTCGCAGGTTTCAAACATTTTATGAAGATAACTCCGCCTCAACTGAACAACATATCTATTTTTTATTACAAGAAGCATTTCACAACTTAAGCAGGAATGTGGATAGACTCAAATTAGTTGTTAGGATTGGCCCTGCCCTTGGATTGATGGGCACTCTTATCCCTATGAGCACTGGCTTGCAAGCTCTCTCCCAAGGCGATCTAACACAGGTTTCGTCCAGCCTTGTTGTTGCATTCACAACAACAGTCGTAGGACTTACCATAGGACTTGTGGCGCAAATTTTTGCAGTGGCTAAATCAAGATGGGCAAATGAGGATATTCAATATATGCAACTAATTGCAGAAGCTTATATGCTCAATCTTAAAAACATTAATTTTTGCAATACTACCCCAGAACCAGCAAACATAGTTGCCAACTAAAAGGAGAAAAATGTTGCCCTTAACGTCGACACAACAGAATAGGGAAAAAGCAATAAAAAATCGTAAGTACTTCATAGGTGGAATTGCTGCAAGTGATGAAGACCCTATGGCTGGGCTTGCAAACCTCTTTGATCTTGGAGTGGTTTTTATGGTGGGACTCTTCGTTGCCCTAATGTCCGCCTATAGCATAATGGATTTCGTGTCTGCAAAAACCGAAATCACTGTGATAAAAAAAACAGATAATGGCGAAATGCAAATTATAACCAAAAAAGGTAAAGAGCTTAAAGTTGAACGTATATCCAATCAGAAATCTGGTGGACTGCTTGGGACAAAGCTTGGAACAGCATATCAATTAAAAGATGGGAGAACAATATATGTGCCTGAATAAAATGGTTTGTAAAATTACATTCTTTGTAATGTTCTATTATTTAGCAATAGGCTTATCGTTTGGAAATGCATCTAACAGATTGTTCCTGTTTGTTAGTAGCAGTGTGAGTAAGAATGTTGATCAAGCAGTGAACAAGGCAAGAGAACTGGATATAATTTCCAACAACAACTGCTTTATAGATTTTTATACAGATGAAGATATTAAACAATCAAAGCCAGACCCATCATTGTTTAAAAATCAAGATGTATTATTAATAGACACAATGCATCCAGAGTTTGTGGATTTTGCAAAACTTGTTGCGAGCAATTGCTCACCAAAAATATATAGTTTAAGAATGTTGAAGCGTGATGTCCAAAATATTATTTATGATAAAGAGGTGTTAACCTATTTTAGCACACCATTTCAAAATAATTTCTACAATCTTTTACTTTATATTTTCAAAAAAGATTTCGGGTTACCACTTAATCCTATTAAGCCTTACGAGCTCTCCGATGAAGGATATTTTCATCCAGATACATCAATGGTTTTTACCAACTATTCTGATTACGTAAATTGGTATAAGGCAAGTGGCAAATTTATTACTAACGCTGATTGGATTGGTGTTGCTGATTTTTTAACTTATATGGATCCAAATTCACACGATCCTGTCAGTGCATATCTTATTAAAGAGCTTGAAAAAAATGCGTTTAACGTTTTGCCTGTATTTTCACGTTCGTCCAGAGGAGTAGAAAACATATTTTTTGATGAAAATGGTAAAAGCCGAGTACAGCTTATTTGTGCTCTATGCTTTAAATTCTCTTCTATGCCAACCAATCCAACGTGGAAGGTATTTGAAAGACTAAACATTCCTGTAGTGAACATATTTAGACGTTTCACCGGCACCACAGAAGATTGGCGCAACTCACCAGAAGGACTTGGCATAATGGAAATAGGATGGCAAATATCAATGCCTGAATTGGATGGTGTAATTGAGCACAACATAGTTGGCGCAAAAAATGCAATCAATTCATCAGCATCAAAAACTGTTTATATAAGCGACCCTATCAAAGATAACATCAAGATATTAGCGCAACGTGTATTAAAATGGATCGCTTTAAGGAAAAAACCTAACAGTCAAAAAAAAATTGCAATAATTTTTTATAACCATAGTCAGGGCAAACAAAATATAGGAGCAAGTTACCTAAATGTTTTTCGTAGTATTGAAAACATTCTCCAACATATGAAACAATCCAACTACTATGTGGAAGGAGAGCTTCTTTCCGAAGAAGAAATTAAAAATATGATCTTAAATTCTGCCCGTAATATAGGCTCATGGGCGCAAGGTGAATTGGAGGAAATGTTTAAAAAGAATAAGGCAGCAAAATTTCCTGTGGAAAAATATAAAAGCTATTTTTCAACACTTAATTCTTCTTTTCAAGAAGCCGTATTAAAACAATGGGGCACCCCTGAAGATTCAAAAATTATGTACCTTGATGGATATTTTATTATTCCATCAGTGCAAATAGGCAATATCTTGCTTGCTCCACAACCTTCCAGAGGATGGAGCGATGACCCTATGAAACTTTATCACGATGCCTTATTGATGCCACATCATCAATATATTGCCTTTTATCTATGGCTCCAAAATGAGTTTAAAGCAGATTGCATAATTCATCTCGGAACACATGGCACTCAAGAATGGCTCCCCGGAAAAAATGTGGCTTTAAGTCAGGCATGCTCTCCTGATGCAATCTTACAAACGATGCCCGTTGTTTATCCATATATTATGGACAACATCGGTGAGGGACTACAAGCAAAGCATCGTGGCAAAGCGGTAGTAATCTCACACCTTACTCCAGTTTTTGGAAAATGCGGAAGCTCCTCTGAAGTCACAAAAATTAGCGAGCTTTTATCAGAATACGACCAACTAAAAAACACATCCCCAGAACTCGCCGCAGAAAAATTAAAAAGCATAGAACAAACATTAGCTAAAAGCGGCATAACCAATGATCTTGGTTTCAGCACACTCTCTCCCACAAATATGGGTTTAGTAGAAGATTATATCGAAAAAATACGTGATGCAAATGTCCCTTATGGACTTCATACCTTCGGCATCTCACCTTCAAATGAGGCACTTGCTGATTTTAAAGATATCATACTTTCTAGACATAAATCCATTGATACTAAAGAAATCACAAAAAAAATAACTATATCTGGTGAACGCGAAATTCAAAACTTTTTGAGAGCTTTAGCAGGTGGTTTCGTAGTGCCAGGACAGGGCAATGATCCGATAAGAAATCCTGCCGCTCTGCCAAGCGGACATAACTTTTATGGACTTGACCCTGCAAAAATTCCAACCCGCGAGGCTTACAAAATTGGCGCCAAGATAGCAGAAGATATGATTGCAAAATATAAAGCAGAACACTCAAACTCATACCCTGAAAAAATAGCTTTAATAATCTGGTCTGTTGAAGTCCAGCGGAATGAAGGCACTCAAATAGGCACAGCACTTAATCTATTAGGAATGATGCCCGATTGGGATGAAAACGATAGAATTAAAGGCGTTGTACCCATTCCCGGCAGCATATTAAAAAGACCACGTATTGATATCCTAATTCAATCATCAGGTTTATTTAGAGATACTTTCCCTAACCTCATTCATCTCATTGATGAAGCGGTAAGACAGGCTGCCACCATGAATGATATAGAAAACTTTATTAAGCAAAATTCAGAAAAAATTAAGGCAAAACTTATTGAAAACGGTCTCTCACAAGAAGAAGCAGTAAAACATTCTATGATAAGAGTTTTCAGCGCTCCACCCGGTAGCTACGTAACGCGAGTTCAGGAGCTTGTTCCAAATAGTGGGGTTTGGAAAAATTCCGACGAAATAGCAGACGTTTTTATCAGACACAGTTCATACGGCTATGGCAAAGATGTTTGGGGCGCACCTATGCAGGCAGCTTTTACTAACAACCTTTCATTCGTTCAAATAACAATGCATACAAGATCAAGCAATTTGTATAAGACATTGGATAATGACGACGTATTTGGCTTCCTTGGCGCAATGGCGCTTGCTGTAAGGAGAGTTACAGGCGAGAATCCAGATGTGCTAATTGCCCGGCAGGAAAATCCCACAAATTGCTACATAGAAGATATAAGGCGCACGGTAGGTGAGGAGATGCGCACAAGAGTACTTAATCCAAAATGGATTGAAGCTCTCAAAAAAGAAAATTATGCAGGAGCACACACCATATCAGAACATATTGAAAATCTATGGGGCTGGCAAGTAACAACTCCTTTCGTGGTTGAAGCTGCAAAGTGGAATGAGGTTTTTGAAATTTATGTTCAGGATAGATACAATCTGGGCATCAAAGAGTTTTTTAACAAAGAAAATCCATGGGCATACCAATCAATTACAGCAAGAATGCTAGAAGCTATCCGAAAAAACTACTGGAATGCACCTGAAGAAATTCAAAAAGCATTAGCAATAGAATATGCTGTAAGCGTTATAGAAAAAGGTGTTGTCTGTTGCGACCACACATGCAATAATCCTGCTCTTAATCAGATGGTGGCAACTCTTATATCTCTTCCCGGAATGCTTTCTCCTGAAATGGCAAAAAAATTCAAGGAAACAATTGAAAAAGCAATAGGAAAAACTCTTGAACAAGCCGCGACGGAAAGAGCTGATCTCCAGAAACAACTGGCATCCCTATCAGAAAATTTGAGAGATCCATCAAAACAAGAAGTTGCTCAATTGCCTGCAAAAAAACCATTAGAAGGTTTTGAAGTTAAAAGGGAGGAAACTCCTTCAAAAAAAGAAGATGATGCTTCTTTAGCCCCTTCTTCAGGCTTCGCTTTTGCTGTTTTCTTTATAGCTCTTATCGTGACTACCAGCATCATCGGTGGCTGGTATCTTTTTAGCAAAAAGCAATAACAACTTATATAACTTATATCAGCAAAAACAATCTAAAAGGCAATCAGCAGAACGGATTTCGTTGTTAAGTGAGGATAGATAGTATTATGTGGGATGGTGTAGTAAAAGATATTTTACCCTTAAGGTAGTGCAAAAACACAAGGAAACATGGGTGTAGATATTTTTTTGGGAAAAAATATATTTTTTATCATGGATAGTTCTTTAGAGGGTGGATATGTTGCTGTGTATACTAAGCTCATCAAAAAAAGTACAAAATTTTTTACTCACTTATCTCACTTATGAGGCGTTTTCCAAAAAAAACATTTTGGCAACTTTCCGCTTAAAAAAATCCCTTTTTGCAATTCTTAAGCCATCTGCGGTAAATTCTTATGTCATCTGGTTTTTTTTAAGTCTTTCCTGATTTAATTTGACTTACGATTTTTTTTACCACAGAGATCACAGAGAGGAGGAAGGATTGGAATACTAATTTTTGCAAAAATATCTATTGATTGTGCTCTAGCTTTAATTTTCCCTCTGTGTTTTTCTATGAGGAGCTCTCGTGCCCTATGTGCTGAAGTTTTTTTCTCTATTGTTCCAAAATTCCACCAGCGTAAACCGCATGGCAAAACAGCAACTTAACAGTTTTATGTAAAAATTCTTTTTTCCTCTTCTGAAAAAGTCATTATTTGCATTAGGAGATTACATTCTACTGTTCACAACATATTAATCCCTTTTTAATAACCCCATCCGCTTCATCTTCCTCCGTATTTATGCTTGACAGAGCCATTGATTTATCGGATAAGGATAAACTTACACATTTTTTATAAGTAAAAAAAAATGAAATCTGCCTTTTTAGATAAGTTAATAGAACGACTTGATAAACTTGACCCGCAAAGTCTTCAAAGCCAGTTTTTAAGGCTAATCAAAGAGAAGGGGCTTCTAGAAACTATTTTTAATGCAATTCACGAAGGGATAATTGTTCTTGATTATAAAGGCGAAATTCAATATGTGAATAATGCCGCATCTAATATGCTTGGCTTAAAAATTGAAGATGCCTTACATCAACCTATACAACGTTTCTTAAAGGAAATTGACTGGCAAAACATAATGGGATTTGAAGATTCTGCATGGACAGAACTGATAAATAGCGAAATTGAAATAACTTATCCTGAAAAGCGTTATATCAATTTTTATATCATGCCGCTCCAGCCTGACAATGAAAATTCAACAAGAGGTGGTGCAATCCTCATTCTAAGAGATATCACGCAAGAAAGGCGTAAAACAATAGATGAGCTTAATCAAGAAAAACTAAACACCATAATGCTACTTACAGCTGGAGTTGCACACGAAATTGGCAATCCATTGAATTCGCTGGGCATTCACCTTCAATTAATCGGAAGAGAACTAAAGAAATTGCCAGAAGATAAAAAAGAGGAATTAGAAAAACTCGTAACTACTGCCCGCGAAGAAATAGCGCGGCTTGATAATATAATAACCCAATTTCTAAAAGCTATTCGTCCCACACAACCTAAAAGAGAAAAAGTGGATATCGTTAAACTTGTGGAAGAAACTATTGAATTTCTGAAGTATGAGTTAAGCAACAAAGATATCATTGCCGAACTTAAAGCCGAAGAAGATTTACAGAAAATTGCAGTTGACCCGCAGCAGATAAGGCAGGCATTCTTTAACATCATCAAGAATGCTATTGAGGCTATGAAGCCAGGCGGACTTCTTACTATAAACATTTTTTCAACAGATAAACACATCGGCATATCATTTAAGGATACAGGCAAGGGCTTTTCAGCAAAAGATTTAGGCAAAATTTTTAAGCCATTTGCCAGCAATAAGAAGGGTGGCACAGGGATAGGGCTTATGATCGTTCAGCGCATAATTCATGATCACGGAGGCGAAATTGAAGTTCACACAAAACAGGGCACTGGCACGACCTTTACAGTGCTCTTACCACTTGATCATAGAAAAATTAAATTGCTTAAGCCACCCTCTGGTTGAAAAAAGCAAGGATTTCATTATGAAGAAACCAATAATACTGATAGTTGAAGATGAAAAGAGTACAAGGGAAGGGCTTGAAAAAGCTCTTGCTTCAAAATACGAGATTCGCTCCGCCGAAACTGGCGAAACTGCTCTTACAATATTAAGCGAAGAGCCCGTAGATTTGGTGCTTACTGATCTACGGATGCCCGGAATGGGTGGGATGGAGCTTTTAAAGCGATGTAATCAACTTGAAAAAAAGCCCCTATGCATAATGTTAACGGCCTATGGTTCTATAGAAAGCGCAGTTGAAGCAATGCGGGCAGGTGCGGCAGATTTCCTGACCAAACCTATCAACCTTGACCAACTGGAAATTGTTATAGAACGAGTTTTAAAAACAAAGCAACTTGAAGAAGAAAATATCATTCTAAAATCGCAGCTGGATAAAAAATACGGGCTGGAGGGTATCATTGGGTCAACTCCTGTAATGGAAGAATTGTTTGAACTAATAAGGCAGGTTGCTCCCACACGTTCAACAGTACTCATTCAAGGTGAAATTGGCACAGGCAAAGAATTAGTGGCAAATGCTATTCATCGTTTAAGCCCAAGAAAAAACGGTCCTTTTATTGCAGTCCATTGCGCCGCCTTGCCACAGCAACTTTTGGAAAGCGAATTGTTCGGACATGAAAAAGGCGCTTTCACAGGAGCTCACGAAAGACGGAAAGGCAGATTTGAGCTGGCGCAGGGCGGAACTTTGTTCCTGGATGAAATTTCGGAAATAGAGCCATCAATACAAGTAAAGCTTTTAAGAGTTTTGGAAGAAAGAAAGTTTGAACGAATTGGTGGACACGAAACACTTGAAGCAGATATACGTCTTCTTGCAGCCACCAACAGGAATCTTGAAGAGATGGTTGCAAAAAAGCAATTTCGAGAAGACCTTTTCTATCGCCTTAACGTGGTAACAATCTCTTTGCCACCATTACGTGAGCGTAAGGATGATATCCCAATGCTCGTTAACCATTTCTTGAAAGAATACAGCAAAGAAAATGGCAGGCATATTGAAGGCATAACTCCAGAAGCTATGAATCTTTTAATGGCTTATTCCTGGCCGGGCAACGTAAGGGAACTGCGCAATGTTATTGAGCGTATGGTTGTGCTGGCAAGAACACCAAAACTAACAATAAAAGATTTGCCTGCCAATATACGCGCAAGCGGCGCAGCCCACCATCCCCCCATAGCAACGCAATCTTCTTCGCTGGCTGAAGCTAATCGTCAGATGATAATCGCCGCCTTAAAAATGAATAACGGAAACCGCACAGAAGCTGCCAAACAGCTCGGAATAAGCCGCCGCACACTGCAACGCAAATTGCATGAATACGGACTTTTTGATATACCAGAAATACAGCCAAAACAAAAAAACAAAAAGAATGATGGTGAAAACGTATAATTAGCGAGGGTTATAAAATGAAAGAACAAGATACAATCTTTATGGGACTTGACGCGAGCACGCAGTCCATTAAGGCAACTTTCGTAAATCAGAAACTGGATATCGTTTTTGAAGATAGCATCGTTTTTGATACAGATCTCCCACACTACCAAACAAAAGGTGGAGTACACCGTTCAGAAGATGCGTTGACAGTAACCTCCCCTACCCTTATGTGGGTGGAAGCATTGGATATGCTATTTGAAAAACTTAAGAAGAAGAACGCTCCAATAAAACTCATAACCGCAATTTCTGGTTCAGGACAACAGCACGGAAGCATCTACATAAAGCAATCAATCACCGAAACTCTTAAAAAACTAAATACAAAGAAGATCATAAAAGAGCAAATTAAAGATTGCTTTACAGTGCTCAATTCCCCTGTGTGGATGGATTCTAGCACAACACTTCAATGCAGGCAGCGTGATGCCATCCTTGGCGGTAAAGAAAAAGTTGCTGAACTTACTGGTTCACGATCTTACGAAAGATTTACTGGCAATCAGATAGCAAAAATTTTTCAGCAGAGCCCTGAAGCGTATGCTGAGACGGCATTTATTTGTCTGGTAAGCTCCTTCTTTGCTTCACTCCTTATTGGAAAAATTGCCCCGTTTGAGCCCGGAGATGCGGCTGGAATGAATATGATGGATATACGTTCAAAACAATGGGCAGATGAAGCTCTGGAATGCACAGCTCCAAAATTAAAAAATAAGCTCGCCAGGATAGTCCCTTCTCATAGCGTTGTTGGCAAAATAGCAGCATACTTTGTAGAAAAATATGGTATACCAAAAAATACATTTGTCATTGCTTTTTCAGGTGATAATCCTTGCAGTTTGGCAGGGTTCGGTCTGGCTGAACCGGGCGAAGTGGCAGTGAGTCTTGGCACAAGCGACACGCTGTTCGGTGCGCTCAAAGACCCACACCCTTCTGCTTATGAAGGGCACATCTTTGGAAATCCAATAGACCCTAAAGGCTATATGTCCCTAATATGTTATAAAAACGGTTCTCTCACTAGAGAGATGATAAGAGATGCGTACGCTGATGGAAGCTGGAATAAATTTGAAGAACTGCTTGCAAAAACACCTGCTGGAAATAATGGAAATTTAGGCTTTTATTTTAAAGAACCTGAAATCACACCAACCGTACTTAATCCGGGCATTTATCGCTTCAACAAACAAAATGGGCTTGTAAAAGAATTTTTGCCAGCCGAAGAAGTGCGTGCTATTGTGGAGGGGCAGTTCCTTTCTATGCGCCTTCACTCAGCGAACATAGGGCTCATCCCCACAAAAATTCTTGCCACAGGTGGAGCTTCAGCCAATAAATCTATAATGCAGGTTCTTTCTGATGTATTTGGAGTTGAAGTTATGACTTCTATCCGACCAAACTCTGCTTCACTTGGCGCCGCACTCCGGGCGCTCCATGGCTGGCACTGTTTCAAGCAGAAAAAATTCATTCCATTTAACAAGGTTATTGATGTAAGTTTATATAGAAAATCCTGCGCAACACCTGACCTCAAAAAAACAAAAGTCTACGATGTTTTAATAAAAAGATATGCAGAACTGGAAAGGAAAATTGTAGAAAACAAAATCCATTTATAATATGGCATTTTTAAATAAAATTTTCACTAACCAACCAATTTGTTAATTTTGTATTGACAAATGATTAGTAAATTCTATGCTTTCGCACAGAAAACAGAGAGGTATTTAAATGGAAAAAAACAGCATTATTTAAGCGTAAATTGCTTATATCGTTTGGATTATTTATTATCTTCTTTATTTACTATCTTGCATCGGCTTTGTTGCAAACCCCCACATTCAATCATCTTGCTGCTATCCCTTTGCTTGGGATGCCAGCTGGATTACTCCTATCGCTTTTTATTTTTCCTGTTTCATGGCTAATAATTATAATTTATTTTTGTTTATGGAGGTAATTTCAAATGGCATATCATCCTCTTGTGCTCGTTTTTATTTTGTTCTTTGTTGTAGTAACCATTTTTATAACGTGGATTACGCAGAAATCTACTAGTTCTACTGCGGATTTCTATGTAGCAGGTCGTAGAGTGCCATGGATCCAGACTGGTATAGCGATGACAGGCAGTTATCTTTCGGCTGCCAGTTTTTTGGGATGTGCTGGTGATATATCTGTGTTTGGTGTTGATAGAATATGGCTGGCCATAGGCTTTTTTGGTGGATATATGGCTGTTTTAATGCTGATTGCAGGGCCATTGAGAAATGTTGGTAAATATACGGTTGCAGATTCTCTGTGCGCTCGCTTTCCAGATAATCGTTTAAAGATAACAGTTATTTTAACAACCGTTATTATTTCTACTTTTTATTTAGTTCCACAAATGCTTGGTGCAGGGTTACTCTTTGAATTGCTGTTGGGATGGAATTTTCTAGTTGTGACTGTTGGTATAGGTGTTTTGATTAGCCTCTATATTATTTTTGGAGGGATGAAAGCCACGCTCTATAATCAAGTGTTTCAGGCGGTATTTCTGTCTGGCACAATGCTTTTTATAACACTTTTTGCTCTCTATAAGTATTTTGGTATGTCTATTCTGTAGCTTTTTAATCAAGCTGCGGGAATTGTGCCTCCAATTATGGCAGGAAAAGATAGCAATGTGGCAAAAGCTGTGGAAGCTGCAGGCAGTTCAATTGCTAATTCCATTAAAGTAGCCAGAGATATGCTGCCAAATGCGCCATCAGCCCTAACTATAGGAGTTCAAACTCCAAATTTACTATCACAGTTAAGCACAGTGATAGCACTGGTGTTCGGCACAGCCGGGCTGCCACACATTCTGATAATGTTCTATACAGTTAAGTCTGCAGAAGCTGCAAAAAAGAGTGTGATGTTGTGCATAGTTTTGCTTGGAATATTTTATTTATGCACAATATTTTTAGGCTTTATGATAATGCTACAAGCTTATCCGCAACTTGTAAGCTGGATTGCAGCAGGCAAATATGGTGTAGCAAAAAATATGTCTGTGCTATTAATTAGCGAGAAACTTGGCGGACAAATCCTGATGGCAATTTCGGCTGCTGGAGCCATTGCAGCAATACTGAGCACTGCCGCAGGATTAATGATCACGGTCTCTTCTTCAATAAGTCACGATCTTTACAAAGCATTCATTAATCCTGATGCCACAGAACAAAATGAAATTATGATAGCCAGAATAACAACATTACTTATGACTGTTATCTCTGTAATACTTGCATTCTTATTAAAAAAAGAAAATGTTGCACGGTTGGTAACTCTTGCTTTTAGTATAGCTGCCAGCTCAATTTTTCCTGTAATGTTAACAAACTTGTGGTGGAAAGGTTTAACTGTCCAGGGTGCTATAGGTGGAATGATAACAGGATTAGTAATTTCTCTTATATTTATCGTGCTCTTATTATCAGAGATACCAACTTTCTTAGGACTGCCTACTGCTGGTGGTCCTGGCGTGTTTGGGGTGACCTGTTCTTTTATTGTCTTATTTGTGATAAGTCTGCTCACAAAAAAGGATGAGGGTAATGCAGCAGAATTTTTAGATAAAGCACACGATTTATTAGAACAAAAATAGGGCACTTTTTTAATTTATAGCAACATAATAACTGTTGGTATTGAATGAATTTAGATACATTCAAAAGCCCTCTCTTCCAAATTGCAATCAATAATATTGACTTATTTGAGCCATCATTCTTTTCAAAACACAATGTGGGCATTGAAATTCAAGATTTTATCAATCTTAATAATAGTTCTTACGCTTCTTTAATTGCAAAATACCAAAAAAAGCTGGCTGCCTTTAAAGGACTGATAAGCTTTCATAGTCCTATTATTGATGGGACGATGTGGCATAAAGATAGATTTGCCGTTAAAGAATTTCATAGGCAAGCTATAGAAATATCTGTGGAATTGAAAGCAAAGTATATCATCTTTCACAGTGGAATTGATTGGGAACAGGATACAGACGGTGAATTAGATGATCATCTTAAAGTTTTAGCAGGTTTCTGGCAAGAAATAATACCTTATGCTGAAAAACATAACAAAGTGATTGCTTTAGAAAACATTAGCGAAAACAATCACAGATTGATATATCAATTAATACATCAGATTGATTCGCCCCGTATAGGAATATGTTTGGATATAGGGCATCAATACATACACTCCACGCAAAGTCTTGAAGAATGGCTTCTCTATCTATCCAAACACATAATTTATGTGCATCCGCATTCAAACTATGGCTTTAATGATATTCATAATTCTTTGACATCAGATGAATTGATATATTTCATTCAGCTGTTATCCGATTACGACATTCACCCGGTAATATCATTGGAATACAACAACACATCTATAGCTCAGATACGAAACAACATAATGCTCCTATCAGAAACTTTAAAAAAAGTGATATCTTGCCAGAAATATATCACACAAAAAAACCTAATCCTTACGATTTTTTCTTCAGAATAGGGCTGCCCAGCATAGCTGCTGTTTTGCTGTTTATATCGCTGCTGTTTGGTATTGTTTTGCCATCTTATGAGAACGTAATTATGGATCGCAAACGAGAAATGGTACAGGAGCAGGTTCGTTCTGTAATCAGTATTCTTCAGGAACTTGATAGAAGGGCAAAGAATTCAGAAGTAACTCTTTCTTCAGCACAAATGGAAGCAAAAAGGATTACCTCCACTATAAGATACGGCAAAGAAAATAAAGACTATTTCTGGATAACAGATCTAGAACCTAAAATGCTTGCCCATCCATATCGTCCAGATTTAATAGATAAAAACTTAAAAGATTTTACAGACACACAAGGTAAACACCTTTTTGTTGAGTTAACAAAGAAACGAGGTAGCGGATTTGTGGATTACTATTGGCAATGGATGGATGAACCAACAAAAATAGTCCCCAAAATATCTTATGTTGAATTATTTGAGCCTTGGGGCTGGATTGTAGGAACAGGTATATATGTTGAAGATGTAAAACAGGAAATTAATAGCCTAATCAAAAATTTAGCACTATCTATGGCCGCTATTCTACTGATTGTAATGGGAATTATAGCATTTATTGCATCCCAAAGTTATAAGATAGACCGCAGACGCCGCATTACTGAACACAATTTACGCATAACAAGGTCAAAATATAGATTGCTGGCTGATACAGCAGAAAATGGTATACTAATGTGGTCAAATGGTAAAATCATCTTCAGCAATAAAGTTGCTCAAACTATTCTGGGCTTTAGTTCACAGGATTTTGCTCAAATAAAGCCAGAAGAACTAGTTAAGAATCCGTTTTTATTAGACATCATTCAAAAAAACAAAATCTCTAAAAATCCACAATTAAACGTTATCCTTTTTAGAAAAGATAAAACACCTATCAACTCAATAGTTACTGTTTATCCTTTTGTTGTAGGTAATACGCAAGGCATAATTCTCTCTATCAAACCCACACCGCTTATTTCAAATAAACATTCTTTACATTTATCAGAACAATCTGAAATAATAGGTGAGCACTTGACTGATGCAGTATTCAAACAGGCAATTGTTGGGTGGCACTTTGCTGATCTTTCTGCAGAATTATTCGCCTATCCTATACGTATACTGGACGAAAATAAAGCAATCATATTATCAAAAAGCCTACCTATAGGACCACATATGCTGGAGCATATTACTAATACAGATGTAGAACAATCACAAACTTTGCTTTTTAATTCCACAAAAACATCTGCAACCTGCTACGATGATGCATCTTTAAAACAAAAACCAGATAATATCCCTGTATTAAGAGATAGCAAGCAGATCACATTGCTTGAATCTATTATTGAATTACAAAAAAATTGTAACGAAGCAATAATCATACATAATCAAGCTACTGATGAATATAAGTATTTTAAACGTTTATCCTCCTTTGAAAAGTTACCAGCATTTCCTTTTAAAATCATCAATAGTATCCTTACAGCAGAAACAATAGATGAAATAAGCGCCGTATTGACACAAGTGCCTATCTATATTAGTAATCTTTGTTATGCTAATATACCTATTTTGTCTACTACAAAATTGTTAACATTAATATCAGAAGCCACAATAATTCAAGCTATAAAAATGGCCATAAAACAACTTGGTAGCCCTCCTTGCGGGTTTTCTTTTTTTTGTATTTGGAAGTATAGGCAGATATGAACAGACGTTAATTGCTGATCAGGATAATGCGATTGTTTATGAAGAAGAAATTTATCATTCATATTTTTCAGATATGGCATCAATTATTTGCGCATTGCTTAATAAGATAGGGCTAATTTATTGCGAAGGCGCTGTGCTTGCTAACAACCCTAACTGGTGCAAATCTATTGAATCATGGAAAAATTATTTTAAACATTGGACAGCCACAGATGACCCAAATGATTTATTGCAAACAACCATCTTCTCTGATGCTCGTCACATATATGGCAACTCATCAATTACTTCTGATATATTAGATAATGTGAGAAATGTTTATCTATCTTCTCCTCTTATATCTCAATGCACCCTTTATCTATATCAGTATAAGCTGCCAAAACGATTAAGCGAAATTATAGAAAAATACACAATAGATGCTAACAAGCATATTATTGATATCAAGCAATTAACCACTCAAATTGCAGATATCATACGACTATATTCTATGAAACATAATATACACAGTACAGGCACAGCAAAAAGAATTATAGCTCTCTATGAAAAAAACATCATCCCATTATCATTAACCACACGAGTGCTGTCTGCTTTCAATAACATAATACGGATACGTCTCTCTACGCAGGCAAGAAGAATTACCAATAACGAGCTTCCCGATAATACGCTTAACATGAAAACATTAGATCAAAAAGATATAGCCTCACTCACAGAAGCTATGCAAGCAACTATCGAACTGGTGCATCACTTTGAACAAGATTTTGCATTGAATACTGGTTAAATAAAATACTGGCTTTGCTGCAATTTTTTTTTATAACAAATTGCTAGCCACCTCTTGATATTTATCTGGATATTTTTTAACTACAAAGAACTTGAAAGAGCAGAACAAGAGAAAGATACTATTATTAAATCTATACCGTCATATTTATCCCTCTCGTTTTAGCTTGAGAGATCTATGTTTTTTATTTCGCCTCTTCTGTGCTCTATGTGGTGAAGTTTCTTTCATGCTTATCTCTCAAAGAAATTAGATCAAATCAGCCGCTCTTGTACATCTTTTGATTGTTATCTTATACCAACAAATATCATCTCAATAAAGTTACTGCTAAGTTCGGGAAAAAATTCGCTTTTATTTTATTTTTGATGATATATTGTGATGGCTCTTTAACTATTTGTTAAGTTAAAAGTATTTACATTATGAATCAGATTAATTCATATATTGCAGCGTTAATATCGGTTGCGTTATTTAGTTCTGTGGAAGTAGCAACTAAGCTTCTAGGAAAAGTGGCTTATCCTTTTGAGTTAGTTTTTATAAGATTTTTCTTTACTGGGATAATACTACTTACTCTTGTTATGCCGGATTTAATAAGAAAAGGAATTAGAATCCGATGGCAGGACATCAAAATTATAATGCTAAATGCTGTGATAGGGATAGCCATATCAATTTCCTTATTTCACTGGGCAATCATTAAGTTTGAGAAGGCGGCTTCTGCTGCTGTTGTTTTTTGTACCAATCCAGTTTTTGTTATTATTTTTGCCAGGTTCATCAATCAGGAAGAGATATCTATCAGGAAAATTATAGCTGTGTTGTTTAGCATAGTTGGGGTAAGTTTTTTTGCATTAGAAACAGACGCTTTTTCTATTGAATCCTTTTCTGCCTTAATAATAATGCTACTTTCTGCTATGTGTTTTGGGCTAAGCGCATGTATCTGCAAAAAATATGTTGGGCATTATGGAGCTATGTTTTTTATGGGAAGTTCTGCCTTGCTTGGCAGTCTAATCATTTTGCCGATTGTTATACCATCAGTTGTTATAAATAAACCTGTAGAGCTTCTACAACTATGGAAGACTTTGTGTTATATTACTTTTTTTGGAACAGCATTGCCTTATGCATTATATTACTATTCTTTGAAGCATGTTTCTGCATTCAGCATTTCTATGATGAATGGTATGAAGCCTGTTATGGCTTCTATCATTGCGGCAATAGTTTTAAAGGAACACATCAATGGTTTTATGATTATCGGTACTCTTTTGGTGATGACATCACTTTTTATCAATCTTATTCCTTTTACAAAAAGCCAGAGTTTTTTTCTAAACAAAGAATGACTGGTTGCAAAATACCATAGTTTATGTTAATTTTATACCTCATTTGCTTTATGAGAAATATAAGAAAGTAATTATATGAACAAAAACAGAGAACAAAAGAACACTGATAATGAAAATAATGGCAAGATGTCAGCAAGGATGTTGGTTTTCTGGCTGGTTATTGTGGCATCTGTGTTGTTGATCTTTAATATACTTGACCAGTCATTTGAGAACACGCAACTCATCCCATACAATCCGGATTTTGTCCAGAAGGTTGAGGAGCGAAAGGTAAGGAAGTGCGAGATTGTTACTGAGCTTTCCGGAGCGCAATATATTCGTGGTGAGCTGGTGGATCCTGATCCAAAGACAGGCAAGCCAAAGAAGTTCAAAGTGGATGTTGTTGTAACGGAAAACCTGCCCGGGTGGTTGCAAAAAAATGGTGTTCCTTTTTCTTTTATCAGGCCACGTGTTGATTTTTGGCAACTATTGCAGGGAGCCTTGCCGTTCCTTCTGGTTCTTGCTTTGCTTTATTTTTTATTTATCAGGCAGATTCGTTCTGTTGGGCACGGTGCGCTTGCCTTTGGCAAAAGCAGAGCCAAGCTGCTCACTGAGGATAAGAATAAAATAACTTTTAAAGATGTGGCTGGCATCACTGAAGCGAAGGAAGAAGTTCAGGAAATAGTTGAGTTTCTAAAGGATCCTAAAAAGTTTCAGAAACTTGGGGGCAGGATGCCAAAGGGAGTGTTGCTTATGGGTCCGCCCGGCACAGGCAAGACTCTTCTGGCAAAAGCAATAGCTGGCGAGGCAGATGCTCCGTTTTTTAGCATTAGCGGGTCTGATTTTGTGGAGATGTTTGTAGGAGTTGGTGCCTCACGCGTAAGGGATATGTTTGAGCAGGGCAAGCGCAATGCTCCTTGTATAATTTTTATAGATGAAATAGATGCTGTTGGACGAAGCCGTTTTACAGGAATAGGTGGTGGACACGATGAAAGGGAACAAACTCTGAATGCACTACTTGTTGAAATGGATGGTTTTGACACAACAGAAGGTGTAATCATAATTGCTGCCACAAATAGGCCTGATGTGCTGGACCCTGCACTCCTAAGACCGGGCAGGTTTGATAGGCAAATTGTGATTGACCTGCCGACAATGGAAGGACGCGAAGAAATTCTTAAAATTCATGCAAAAAACATCAAACTTGATGAAAACGTTGATTTAAAACGGATTGCAAGGGGCACGCCGGGCTTTTCTGGAGCAGACCTTGCTAATCTTTTGAACGAAGCTGCTCTCCTTGCTGCAAGGCAGAACAAGAAGAAAGTTGATATGGATGATCTTGAAGAGGCACGGGATAAAGTGCGATGGGGGCGTGAACGGCGTAGCAGAGTGCTTGATGATGAGACAAAACGGCTTACTGCATATCATGAAGCAGGGCATGCTCTTGTTTTGCTAAATGTGGAAAAGAGCGAGCCATTACACAAAATAACAATCATCCCACGTGGCACTGCTTATCTTGGCGCTACAATGCAATTACCTGAAAAAGATCGCTACACCGAAAGCTTAATTAAACTGCAAAGCACTCTTGCAGGTCTTATGGGGGGCAGAGCTGCAGAAGAACTCATCTTTGGTGACATTACTACTGGTGCAGGTTCAGATCTAAAGCAGGCAACGCATATAGCCAGAATGATGGTATGCAACTGGGGAATGAGCAAGAAGCTTGGTCCACAAACCTTTGGACATCAGGAAGAACTCATTTTTCTGGGACGCGAAGTTGCGCGCACCCAGGATTATAGCGATGAGACTGCGCGGATGATAGATGAAGAGGTAAATCAGATTCTTCGTGATGCGATGGAACGAGCACGCACGATTTTAAGGGAAAAACGTGATAAACTTGAGCTTCTTGCAAAAACACTGCTTGAAAAAGAAACACTTGATGGTGAGGAAGTTGAAGAACTTGTAAAGCACGGCAGAATCCTTTCTGCGGAAGAGAGGGCTGCCCTTGCTAAATCAAAAAACGAGGAAACATCAACAACCGAAAATGCTATACAAATTCCTTCTACCAACGATGTCCAATATGCACAAGGCAAAGATCATACATCGAAAGAATCATCAAAATAAAAAGATGAAGAAAGACGCTAATTTTGAAGAAATGGGGAGCCATTGGCATCAAAAAAACACAGAGCTGGTGTGGCATGTTCGTGATAAACAGTTTATTTTTGCTGATAGACCACTTATAATGGGGATACTCAATGTCACTCCAGATTCTTTTTCTGATGGCGGCAAGTATTTCACAAAAGAGCTTGCCGTTAAGTATGCGCTGGAAATGATTGAAGAAGGAGCTGATATAATTGATATTGGTGGCGAATCTTCAAGGCCGGGCTCCTTGCCTGTTCCTGAAGAAGAGGAGTTGCGACGTGTTGTGCCTGTTGTAGAAGAACTTTTTAAACAGTCAAAAAATGTGATTATTAGCGTGGATACCAGAAAAAGCAACGTGGCGCAAAAAGCCCTTGAAGCTGGTGCGCATATAATAAACGATATTTCAGCTTTACGAGCGGATGAAAATATGATTCAAGTTGTAAAAAGCTATTCAGCTGGTGTTATTTTAATGCATATGAAAGGGGAACCTGCCACCATGCAATTAGATCCATCCTATGATGATGTGGTTAAAGAAGTAAAGCATTTTTTGGAAGATCGGATAGCCTTTTGCACAAAGAATGGATTAAAGAGGAATTTTTTGGCGATAGATCCGGGAATAGGTTTTGGGAAAACAACTCATCACAACTTAAGGCTTATTGCCAATCTGGATGCTTTCCTTGATCTCGAGGTTCCTATAGTGATTGGGCTTTCACGAAAACGCTTTATAGGAGAACTTACAGGCAGAAAAGAAACTGAAAGAATCTATGGAACACTTGCTGCAAATGTTTTTGCATCTTTAAGAGGAGTGCATATAATACGTGTCCATGATGTTAAAGCCACTGTAGATGCAATAAAAATTATAACGGCGATTGCGAAGGAGCAAGAAGTTTAATGCACTATATTCTTTCATCTATGCCAGACTTGCAAGGGATATTAGAAATAGTGTGTTTGGCTGTTGTTTTTTATTACATAATATTTTTCCTGCGTGGTACTCGAGGAATGCCAGTGTTACTGGGTTTAGCTTCCATCTATTCAGGGTTGCTCTTATTAACTTATAGTCTTGGATTACACACCTTAAACTGGATATTAAATCGTTCTTCTGTCTATATAGCAGTGGCATTGTTGATCATTTTTCAACCTGAAATAAGACGTGCTCTTGCTGAAATAGGCAGACGCCACTTTTTTTCTGTCACAAGGGACAACAACGATATGATAAACGAAATCACTAAAGCCGCAATTTCTCTTTCAAAAAGGCATATGGGAGCACTCATAGCAGTGGAAAGATCCATTGGCACATTGCCTTTTCAGGAGACAGGTGTAAAGATAGATGCAGAAATTTCCGCAGAGCTTTTGGCATCTATTTTTTTTCCATATTCGCCCCTTCATGATGGAGGGGTTATAATAGCGAACAATCGAATTGCAGCAGCAAGATGTATGTTTCCGCTCACTACCGATGAAAGGCGAGAGCACTCATTAGGAATGCGCCACAAAGCCGCTCTGGGGCTTTCACAGGAAACGGATGCCGTTGTGGTTGTGGTGTCTGAAGAAACAGGAATAATCTCGGTATGTATGGATGGTTCTATAACACAACACTTATCTGAAACACAATTAAGGCAATTGCTTACAGGCTGGATTAATCCGCCTGCGCAATCAAAGATAACGCGCTTGCTAACTGCTCTTTTCAGTTCAAAGAAGAAAACAGAAAGCGAAAATAAAACTGAACAAGATGCTGTTATTGCTCCACCATCATAAAGGATATGAAGAATTTTTTTACAAATAATCTCTGGCTAAAACTCTTATGTCTGCTTCTTGGCGTAGCCACCTGGTATATCATCCAGAAAGTCACAAGCTATGAAATCATCCTATACGATATCCCGATAACAGTTAATGCGCCAGAAGGCTATGCCATCTTGCAGATTTCTGATAGCACCATCTCTGTGACATGTCGTGGAGCGCAGGGAGATATAAGGCTGTTAGATCAAAAACACATCAAAGCGCAAATTTCGCTTGATACTAATGCAATTGGTTCTTTGGAGTTACAAATTAAGCCTACTCATCTATCTGGCTTGCGTAATGTGAATATCGTAAACATTCATCCTCAAAAAATTTTTGTGGTGGTAGATAAGCAAATGACCAAAAAAGTTCCTGTTAAGGCAAAAATCGTAGGTGAGCCGCAGGAAGGAGAAATAGAAGAACTAATATGTGAGCCAGCCGTAGTAAGCTTAACAGGACCTGCCCGGCAACTTGCCACAATTGACTGGGTCTATACCGAGCCTATAGATGTGGCTGGTGTGATGGAGTCTTTTATTAAGCGTTGCAAAATTCAACCGCCAAGTAATGCATGGATGCCACTACTGGAACCTGCTGAAGTGCAAGTGAAAATAACAATTATGAACAAGAATCAGACAGTTGAGTGGCAAGATTTGCCTGTTTTAATTATGAAATCTGCTTCAGAAAAAAATTTATATGAAATATCACCAACAACTGTTAAAGTTATATTGAAAGGCACACCAAAAGAAATTGCCGGGTTAAATGATGCTGTTCCTGTTCCTTTTGTGAAGCTAGAAGCCATAAATCCATCTTTGACCTATGATGTGCCTGTACAGATTTTTTTACCTTTGAAAAGGAATGTTGTTGCCACAGTTGTGCCAGATTCCGTAAGAATTAAAGTAAAAGCCATAGAATAAAAAGATGACTAAAGACAACCAGAACAAGGAAGCAAACAATAAAGTTGGCGAGTTAATTGCTGTTATCCTTTTTACTTTGAGTATCCTAATTGGGCTTGCTCTATGGTCATATCACAGCGAAGATATCAGCTTGTTAAATTACCCCCCAAGCTATCCAGCACGAAATCATATTGGGCCAGCAGGCGCATGGTTCTCCTTCATATCTCTAATGCTATTCGGCGTATCCGCCTTAACAATTCCTGTTTTGTTTGTCATTATGTCAATTTTTTCATGGTTCTCTTCCAAAGAGAGGTTGCTGGAAAAAACTCTATGGCTAGGCTTGATTCTTGTTGCACTATCTTCTCTTGTTAGCATTTATCCCGAAGGCTGGGATTTGGTGTGTGAACGCTTCAATATACTTGGCTTGCCCGGTGGGCTTATCGGCTGGGCTATAGGGAGTAACTTTCTGTGCGGAATTTTTGGGCACACAGGAGCCACTGTTCTGCTCATAGCTATACTGCTAATAGCCCTTGTAATAGGCATAGGACGAAAAGCTATCGCTGCACTATTAAGATGGATTTTCTCCTACATTGCATCAGCATGGAAGCGAATTGTAGCTCCCGGTAGCGAAGAGGAAGAAATCATAGAAACTATTGAGAAAGAAGCAAAACTATTGGAGAAGCAAAAGCTTGAGCTTGAGCGCCAAATAGGTGTAAATAAGGGCAAGGCAGAAACACAAGCGCCTAAGAAGAAAATTCAGGCTCCAGATAAGCATGAGCCACCTCACGCTCACGAGATACCTATTTCCGAAGCAGCTCTGCCGCCACCATCGCCTATAATACAGCCTGCTCAACCAACAGACGTTGCTTCTTCTGCCACAAGTAAGAATATTGATGACAAAAAGGAGAAGGCTACATCACCCACATCTCAACCTGCCAGACCAGAGGCAAAGCCTATTCCCAAAAAAGGATCAGAAGAAAAACCGCTTGCTGCTCAGGAGCTTTATGTTTCTTATCAATTGCCACCATTGAGTCTTTTGCCACCTTTACCTGATGCCGCTTCACGCGCATTAGAAAGCGATACTGCCGCCACTGGCAATGTTATAATTGCAACTCTTGCGGAATTTGGGATTGAGGCAGAAATTAAGCATATAGAGACAGGGCCAACTGTTACTCGCTATGAGATTCTTCCTGCTCCCGGTGTTAGAGTGGAACGCATTGCGCAGCTCAGCAACAATCTTGCGCTCAACCTTAAAGCTTCCAGCATCCGGGTGCAAGCGCCAATTCCGGGCAAAGGAGTGGTTGGCATTGAGGTGCCTAACTCAACCGCAACGAAAGTATATTT
>CAZBHO010000001.1:63042-68230 GCA_964491945.1 uncultured Verrucomicrobiota bacterium
ATCCTTGAATCTGCGACATGGCAGAACACAAAAGCAGCAATCCCCCTTGCTCTTGGAAAAGATGTTGGCGGGCATGAAATTGTTGCAGACCTTGCTGCTATGCCTCATTTGCTAATTGCTGGTGCAACAGGCTCTGGCAAAACAGTTTGTATGAATTCAATTCTTGCTGGGATGCTTTTTAGCAGGACACCTAACCAATTGAGGTTGATGCTGGTCGATCCAAAAATGGTAGAGTTTGCTGCATATAACGATCTTCCACACCTCATTTGTAAGGTTATTACAGACCCCAAAAAAGTCCCGCTTGGCTTGCGCTATGCCATAGCTGAGATGGAGCGCCGCTATAAGCTATTTGCAAGAGCTGGCGTTAGAAACATCCACGGTTATAATTCCAGACCGCAAGCCACACAACCAGCACAACCTAAACAAAGTTTATCAAACGACAATCCTGATAGTACCATAGATGAAGCGCTTGAAGCGGAAGAAGCACTCGCTACTAATGAAAACACTTTGCCGCCAACTTTGCCATACATTGTCATAGTTATTGATGAGCTTGCCGATTTAATGCTGGTGGCTCAAGCAGATGTTGAAAATTATATTGCAAGATTGGCGCAACTTTCGCGAGCGGTTGGCATTCATATGATTCTGGCAACACAACGTCCATCGGTAAACGTGATAACTGGAACAATAAAGGCAAACTTTCCAGCAAGAATATCTTTCCAGGTTGCGCAAAAGGTTGATAGCAGAACAATTCTGGATACAGTTGGAGCAGATAAATTGCTCGGAAAAGGCGATATGCTATTCCTGCCACCCGGCAGCAGCAAGCTAATCCGCGCCCAGGGCGCCATGACAACCGATGATGATATTAAAGCATTAGTGGATTTCATTAAAAAGCAAGGTCCCCCAAATTACGAATTAGCTATTCAGCAAAAAGGCTCTTCTGTATCCGCCAGTTCCTCATCTTTTCTGCCAGATGATTCTGATGAAGATGAAGAACTAATAGAGGCTGCCATAGAGATCATCAGAGAGACCAAAAGAGCTTCTGTTTCGCTTTTACAACGCAGATTGCGCATTGGATATAATAGAGCTGGCAGATTGATGGATGCCCTTGAAGAGAGAGGTATTGTAGGACCTGGCAAGGGTTCAGATCCGCGTGAAATTTTGATAGATTTAGATGCAATTGAAACACCACCTTCTGATGAGGAGAACAATATATGAATAAGTCTATAGGCAGGCAATTAAAAGCAGCACGAGAAGCCAAACAAATGACTATTTCTGAAGTGGCTTTCCATTTAAAAACAAAAACATCGGTAGTGGAAGCATTAGAAAAAGAAGAGTTCCATCAGCTTGCAGCGCCTATATACGTCAGGGGGTTCTTGCGTAAATATGCAGAACTGGTAGGTTTGTCGCCTAATGAGTTGGTGGATATATTCAATAGACACTTCCTGCCAGAAATGCAAAAAAAACTCAATCCTTCTATTTCAACAAAACATACAATAAAGAGCAAAGAGGTGCCAATTATCCAACCTGCCATATCACCTATCATTCCTCCAGAAAAGGATATTGAACAAGGCGAAACTTTTTTAGAAGATGCGCAGCAAGAACAGCAAAAGGCTAGTGCCATTACAGCAAAAAAAAACGCTTCTCTTTTAAACAAGATATTTCAGAAAATTAGCCAACCATCTTTCAAACTTCCGGAAATAAAAGTGCCATTTGAAAGGCTTACAAAGTTGCTTTATGAAAATCTACCTGTAATAACTCTTGGTTTGTTGATAGTTGTAATAGCATTTTTCTTCTTTATAAAAGGATTAAAGGTAACTCAAACTGAAAGGAGCACTCTCCTTGCCCATCCACCAGCGCCATATCTTGATAGTCGTCAGCTGTCACAGGAATAAAAAAGGCTATTTCTTAATAAAACAAAACAATTACCGAATTTAAAAGAAGCATTACATTCAAAGTAGATGATAGAATTTAACAAAAGTTCTAAAGAGACATCGCTTGAAGCATCCAAAATTTTAAACATATTCTCAAGTGAAGGGGCTCTTGCAACAAATAGTAAGGATTTATCTTTCGTCTATGAGCTTCGTCCGCAGCAAATTAAAATGGCAGAGGCTATCATTTCTGCCCTAAATAAAAAGCTACACATAGCAGTAGAGGCTGGAACTGGCGTTGGCAAAACTTTTGCATATTTAATACCATTTATTCTTGCCCTTGAGCAGCGCGGCGGCAAGCTGATTGTCTCCACTAACACCATTAACCTCCAGGAACAAATTCTGCACAAAGATATCCCATTTCTTAAAAAGTGTTTAAACAAGGATTTTTCTGCCATATTGTGCAAAGGCAGACAGAACTATTTGTGCCTGAGACGACTTGAACGAGCATACGTTTCCGGAAAAGAACTGTTTGATAATGCTGCTTTTGATGAAATACAAAAACTACAAAGTTGGGCAGAGAAGACCAATGATGGCTCGCTTTCAGAGATTGGGCTATTGGCTATTGAAGATAATGAAAACACACCGCAGCCTTCACAGGAATTATGGCTACAAGTATGTTCAGAGCATGATAATTGTCTTGGCAGAAAATGCAAATTCTTCCTACGCTGTTTTGTTATGAAGGCGAGAGCCGCAGCATACGATGCGGATATTTTAATAGTGAATCATCATTTACTTTTTGCCGATCAAACGCTAAAAAGTGCAAATACGGTTGGTTTCCTGCCTTTTTGTGAATATCTGGTGCTTGATGAAGCGCATTGCGTGGATGAAGTCATCAGTAAACACACAGGCATACATCTAACGCAAAAGCGAATAGAGTTCTGGTTGCGGAAACTATTTAATCCAGAATCAAGCAAAGGACTACTTGCCGCGCTTAAAGCTGGCAAACTTGCAAACGAAACTGAAGCCGTTTGGAGTGAGAATGCATCCTTCTTTACAAAACTTATGGAAATGATGCCACCAATCAAGGAGGATACAAAACTTGTTAATCATGAGCCTCTTCAAATTGAGCCGATATTACCGTTAAAAATAGGAAATCTTTCAAGAGGATTGTTGGAATTTGCTCAAACACAGAAAGATGAAGATATAAAAATGGAACTTGCTGCTTTAGCTGGCAGAGGAGTTGAGCTTAAAGATGAGCTACTTGCATTCATAAATCACTCTCTTGAAGGACATGTTTATTGGATGGAACGTGAAGGCTCTTCCTTAAAATATCTTGGCTTATACTCAGCTCCAATAGATATTGCGCCTTTGATGCAGCAACTTGTTTTTTCAAAATTTTCTTCCGTTGTGATGACATCAGCAACACTTTCAGTAAGGGGCAAACTTGATTATTTTATTCAAACAATAGGAGCTCCTGAAGGGACAATGCAGGAACTTATAGGTTCACCTTTCAACTATGCAAAACAGATGAAAACAATTTTGTTTTCACATATGCCAGATCCTTCATCAAGAGAAAGAGAATTTAAAGAAAGAGTTATTGAGCTATTGAAATTCTTTATTGTTGAAGCAAGAGGACGTTCTTTTGTACTCTTTACAAATGCACAATTTTTAAAATACGTTGCTCAAAAGATAGAAAATTATTTTGCAGAAAAAGGCATTGAGCTTCTCTGGCAAAATGCTGGACTATCTCGCCACGCAATGCTGATGCGTTTTATAAAGAATTATGAGATGAACATACCAACAGTATTGTTCGGATTGGATAGTTTTTGGATGGGCGTGGATGTAAAAGGCGAAGCTTTAAGTAACGTGATAATAGTAAAGCTGCCATTCTCTGTACCAGATGACCCTTTAACAGAAGCCCGAATCAAGAAAATTGAAGTAGCTGGCAAAAACGGATTTATGGAATACCTCTTGCCAGAAGCAATATTAAAGTTTAGGCAAGGTATTGGGAGACTAATACGCACTGCCACAGATACTGGCAAAATCATAATCTTTGATTCCCGTATTTTAACAAAATCTTATGGAAAGTATTTTCTGGAAGCAATACCAGATTGCCTCATTGAAACCATAGATGTTAGAAAGTTTCCTAAACACGGCACTGAAGCAGATGGCAGAGCAAACGAGTATTAACCAGCTATCCCTTTCGATAAAACATCAGCGTCCTCTACGTGTATGAGAGCGGCTTTCACCGTTCCCCATATCTGAAGATGATCTGGGGCGCCACTCATTTGGATCAGTTTTATCATCATTATGGCTAAAATTTTTTAATGGATCAGCCAGCCCTTTTTCGTGTAGAGCAGCTTTACGGCTGAGCTTTATTCTGCCACGTTCATCTATACCGATACATTTCACCCACATTTGATCGCCAACTTTGCATACATCTTCAACTCTGCGTATTCTGGCATCAGACAATTCGCTTATATGCACAAGCCCATCCTTGCCCGGCAAGACTTCCACAAATGCACCAAACTCCTTTATTCCGGTTACTGTGCCATTATAAATCACGCCTTCTTCAACTTCCGCTGCAATCATACTTATCTCTCTTAATGCCATTTCCATTGATGTGGCATCAGTGCTAAAAATATGCACAGTGCCATCATCATCAATATCTATTTGCGTTCCCGTGATATCAGTTATTCTGCGGATATTCTTACCACCTGGGCCTATAAGCTCGCCTATTTTTTCAGGATTTATTTTAACCACTTTAACTCTTGGCGCATATTTTGAAAGTTCAGGGCGTGGCGCTGGTATAACACTCTGCATAAAATCCAGCAAAGCCAACCTTGCTTGTCTGGCTTTCTGGAACGCACCTTCAACAAGCTCCCATTTTAGCCCAGCAATTTTTAGATCCACCTGAAATCCAGTGATACCATCTCTGGTACCAGCCACCTTGAAATCCATATCACCGCAATGATCTTCTTCACCAATTATATCGGTGACAAGTACAGCTTTTTCCTTATTAGAAAAAAGTCCTATAGAAATTCCAGCCACAGGTTTTGATATAGGAACTCCGGCATCCATCAGTGCAAGACATCCTGCGCAAACGGAAGCCATAGAAGTTGAGCCGTTTGAACTCATAATATCAGAAACAACTCTGACGGTATACGGATAATCCTTCGGCATAACCTGCTCAAGAGAGCGTTCCGCTAAATTGCCGTGCCCAATTTCACGCCTGCCAGGAGATGAGTATTTTCCAACTTCTCCAACACTGAATGGCGGAAAGTTATAGTGAAGCATAAACTTTTTATCTTTCGGAC
>CAZBHO010000001.1:68240-82948 GCA_964491945.1 uncultured Verrucomicrobiota bacterium
GTAATAACATCAAGCTCTTGAGAATCTGAGCCGCTGCCCAGCGTGGCAGTGGCAAGCGCTTGAGTTTCACCTCTACTAAACAGTGCCGAACCGTGTGAACGTGGCAGCACTGATACATTTGCAGAAAGAGGTCTTATTTCATCGGTGCCTCTGCCATCTATACGTTTGCCTTCCTGTAATACAATGTTTCTGACAGTATCTATTTCAACTGCATCAAAAGAAGCTCTAAATAGCTCTTCGTTCAGTTCTGGATTCTTTTCTATAAGCATTGCTTTTAGCTTTTCTTTAATCTCTTTTATCTTTGATTGCCTATCTTTTTTCTTATGGATATGATATGCTTCATTTATATCTTTGCCAGCAATAGCTCTTATTTCGTTTTCTAGAGAAGTATCCAGCTGTGGTAACTGAACAACCTTATCTGGCAAACCAAGTTTACGCCGCAACTCAAGTTGAGCTTCTATAAGTTTTCTACACTCAGCGTGAGCAAATCGCATGGCTCTTATCATATCTTCTTCGCTTATCTCTTTTGCATCGCCCTCAATCATTATAGGCAGGTCATAGAGTCCTGCGTATACCAAATCAAGGTCGCTTTCTTCCTGCTCAGCTTGAGTTGGATTAATTATAAAGTTCCCATTTATTCTGCCAACTCTCACAGCCCCAACAGGACCCATAAATGGCAAATCGGTAATCATAAGAGCCGCACTGGCAGCAGTTATGCTTAAAATATCAGGCTCATTTACTCCATCAGCCGAAAGAACCATACATGCCACCTGCACATCGTTATTGTAGCCTTTTGGGAAAAGTGGACGCAACGGCCTATCCGTAAAACGAGCTGTTAGCACTTCCTTTTCCGATGGTTTACTCTCACGCTTGAAAAAGCCACCGGGGAATTTGCCTGCCGCATAGTATTTTTCACGGTACTCCACCTGCAAGGGGAAATAATCTATGCCTTCTCTCGGAGTGTCGGTGGCAGTAACCGCCGCAAAAAGTATTGATTCGCCAAGCTGCACAGTAACAGCGCCTTTTGCTTGCTGCGCCAATAAACCAGTTTCTATAGTTATAGTGGACCTTCCAATTAAAACTTCCACTTTAGTTGTATTCTGCATTGTAGTCTATTCCTTTAATTTGTAGATGAGGATTGTTTGTGCCACGAAATGGCAAATGCTTCAATATATATGATGCCCTCATCACCATTTTTAATGACGTAGGTTAAGTCGCTTAATCAACGACTTATATTCTTCGTGGTCGGTACGTTCAAGATAGTCCAGCAGTTTACGTCTGGCACTAACCATCTTTATAAGCCCATAACGTGAGCTATGATCTTTTCTATTTGCTTTTAAGTGTTCCGTCAAACGTTCTATTCTTTGTGTTAGCAATGCAATTTGTACGCTCGCTGAACCACTGTCCTTTTCGTGTTTTCTGAATTCCCTTAATATATCTGCTTTAGTTTTAGCTAATGCCATAGTACCTTTCTCTTCTTTTCTTTTTGACTATTTTTCCCTTTTAATTTTTTTTGAACCCGCATTATAACTAGAGATTATATTATGTAAAGATTTTTATTACAAAACTCATAACTCGTAGCTAACCTATTAAAATCAGCAATAACTCTGTAATTTTCTAGCAGTTACTACCACTTAACTTCTCGCATCTGCTCAAAAACGAAAACATTATTGCTCTCGTATAACATCTTAAAAGCATTTGTTAAACCAGCAAAATAATTTATGATGCCATAAGGATAAAACCTGCTTACTCTAACAGCATCATCATCCCAATGACAGGCAATGCCACTATGATGGGTGGCTTCGCCATCACGTAGATTAACTATAACAAGTCGATTGCTATGCAGCCTGTCACCTACCTCTTTTTCGAGAGGGAGAACCCCTCCATAGAACGAAGCAGGAATGATATACTGATTACCTTTGTTCTGAAATGCGCGTAAAAGTCGCACCGTAAAGGGATCTGAAACTATTGCTTCATAATTCTGCCATCGTTCGTTTACAAACTTATAAATATCCTGCCAGAACATAACAGTGTTTTTTTTCTGCAGCCGTTGCAGAGTAAATAGTTTGCTGTTTCTTGCATCTATATACTGGTTATCCATTGGAAAAATCGTTCTTATCAAAAGCAGAAGCATCCCAGCACATATAATTTTAAGCACAATACTACGCTCCTTTATAATGCTCCAGGCGAGATAACACATAACTAGCGCCCCAATAATCGGAATGGGCACAACATAAAAGAAACGGTATAAAGCAATATCATCCGTAGCCATCCTGATAAACATATCAAGCGTAATCGGATTAAGATTTGTAAGAAATGGGAAAAAGACGCCAGCTGCAAGATATGTAATGCTATAAATTTTTCTAATAAAGCAAAGAGAACATAACAACACCAATATCCCAAACAAGCCAAATACCTGATTCGCCATATAAAGTCCCTGATAAGCAAGCAGTGCCAGCCATTCGTTTTGTGGCGCATAGATAGGAATTTTTTTGAGAATTATATGAACAGGTTCAGATGGTATAGGTATAAATGGCAGAATAAATCCGCTCTTCTGCCAGTCTTCTGGATACAATTTTCTCACCACAATAAATAGCCCTATCCATATTATTACCAGTATAATTAGAGCAAGCAATGCTTTAATAAGCTGCCGTTGATACATCAAAACGCTTTGTCTCTTAGTACAAATCTTGATGCAGTTTCTTATAAAAGATACAAAGGCTATTGCTAATAATATAAAGAACAGGAAAATAGCTTCCTGATTATGGATAAGATACATTGCAAGCCCGCTTATAGGCAACAAGAATAGTTCCTTATCAAAAAACCTTGCTTCTTGAAACCACCTCAAAGATGATAATATAGCCGAAAATAAAATAACAAAATTCAACATTGCTGGTGCCATAGCGTAATAGCGGATGAAGCTAAAAACACTCACGCCTGTTGTCATCACAAATAGCCATACACTGCCCCCGGCAATAAGTACTTTAATTTTTTTGCGTATTCGTAGTTTTGCAATCAGTAAGAGAACAAAGAAATAATATGCAGCACAAAAAGAAAGTGTTGTAAATAATGCTATTTGCTTAAAAGCATTCTGTATCTGAATACCACACAATTTTGCCAGGAGTGCTACAAGTGTGTACCAATAGAGTCCCTGAGTTGAGAAGATTTTTAGTATGCTCCATTCCGATGAATCGGAAAGTGGATAGTTTATCATCTTCTTTGTAAAGAAGCCTTGATCAAGCAACATGGATTGTACTTGAAAACGTTCTGCATGATTTAAAAAATCACTAGGAGCTTCATCGTATATACCTGCATAAACCCAATATAAGCATATAGGAATGATAACTAAAAAAAATACTTCTCTTAATCTAGCAGAAAACAAAATCGCATCCTTTTTTTTAAAGTTAAATAAAAAGCATAGAAACAAAAGGGATGTTATGCCAAGCCATAAGCTCCAGAATATGGATATATGCACCTTTAAAAAAATGCAAGGCAAGAGGATCAAGAGTGCCAAAACATAGGACCCCGCAAAAGAATTGATTAATAATCCTCTTCGCATCCTTGCAAGAATGCTGAACAAAAAACCGGGCAATAAAAAAAACAGGAATATAGCCGATAGAAAAAATATCTCTCTCATTGTTGTAAAGATGTATATGGATGATAGATATTTTGCACAAAAACACAAGTTAATAAAAAGTTCCCTCCCACCTATCCTGCCAGAACAACAATCTCTACAGATGAATATGCGTTAGGATTACGCTGGCAAGCGCAAAGAGCACTATATTTATTATTAGCGGTCTATCAGTAAGCAGAATGCTTTCAGGCTGATCGCCAAGCTCTTTACAATACACCAGATGCAAATATCTAAAAATTCCATATGCCACAAAAGGAATGGTCAAGCTCATTAGATGAGTTGAATACTTTGCCACAGTTTCAGGCCAGAGTGTATAAATTGCATAAGATACTATTGTTGCACCAGCCGTTATAGAGATAAGCTGATCAAGCAAAGCTTCATTGTTATCGGCCAAACTCGGCCTAGAAGAGCTATCGCCTGTTTCATTTATCCATCTGATTTCGTGCCGCCTTTTGCAAAGTGCCAAAAAGAGCGCCATAAGAAAAGTGCAAACAATGAGCCATGGCGATATTACAACATTCACCACAAGCCCCCCTCCAACTGCTCTCAATACAAACCCAACCGCAATCACAAACACATCAACAAGCGCTATATGTTTCCACCAGAATGTGTAAAGCATTTGTAAAATAAAATATGTTATAATAATCGCAAAAAAGAGCTTATCAAGAAACATCGCAAAGAACATTCCCACAAGTATAAACACAATGCCAAAAAACCAAGCTAATGCAAGAGGAAGCCTGCCAGAGGGGATAGGTCTAAATCTTTTGGTGGTATGCACCTTATCACGAGAACTATCCTTAATGTCATTAATAAAATAAACCCCACTGGACACCAAAGAAAAAACCACTGCTGCCGCAATTGCCAGCCAGCCAAGAGAAACTGATATGTTTTGTGTTCTATCGCCAAGCGCAAAAAAGAAAGCTGCCAGCACCACAAGATTCTTTGTCCATTGCTTAGGTCTGGCTGTTTCTATAATTGCAAGAAGCATTTTCATACCTTACTTATTGTCCTTTTGCGGGCGGCTTACCGCGCAGTGCCAATTTTAAAACCATCCACAAAGCTTCTTTTACGATAGAAGAATTCATTTTTGATTGCCCGAGATGCCTATCTTCAAAAATTATTGGTATTTCTATGATATTGAAGCCCAGCCGCCATGCTGTATGCGTCATCTCTATTTGGAATGAATAGCCGTTGGATTTAATTTTATCCAGATCAATTGTTTCTAATACTTTTCTCCTGAAACATTTGAAACCACCGGTTGGATCTGTGAATGGCATTCCAGTAAGTAGCCTAACATAGAATCCTGCTGCGCTGCTTAAAATTAGTCTGTTAAGTGGCCAGTTAATGATTCTTATGCCGTTTATATAGCGAGAGCCAAGCACAAGGTCTGCTGATTGCTCTTTAATAACATGAAGGAAGCGTGGCAGCTCTGCAGGATTATGAGAGAAATCTGCATCCATTTCAAAGATAAACTCATACTTGCGCTCAAGAGCCCACTTAAAACCTGAAATGTATGCCCTGCCAAGCCCACGTTTACTCTCACCATGCAAAACATTAATTCGTTTATCTTCCGATGCAAGCGCATCCAAAATCTTCCCAGTACCATCTGGAGAATTATCATCCACAAAGAGAATCTCAATATCAGGACAATGATGGAATATGGCTTGAGAAAGAGGTCTTACATTTGTTGCTTCGTTGTATGTCGGAATTATAACGAGTGCTTCTGACATTCCATTATTCCTTCCCATTTTCAATGTATGTATCAACAATGCTGATTATCTTTAATGCATTAACCATTGCAGGAACATCCGTTTTTTTTCTCCTTGAAATAGTTATTTCTTTCTCCACCACTTTCAAAAGGCAGAAGTAATTATCAGATAACCTATCTTCCGCATCATCCGTTTTTAAACAAACCCACATAGCAGGTTTATCTGCCTGAATGCTTACTAAAAAACGACCTGATTTATTATCAAGCTCCCTAACTTTACAAGAAAATGATGGTTTAGCAAGTTTAAGTTTTTTTGGCACCACAAAAGTCGCAAAGTTTTCTGATATATTTTTCCCGTTTTCTATCAATTCCGCATAAAACAGGATGTCATTTTCTCCATATTTAGCTACCACATCTTTTAAATCAATCGTTGCTACTAAAGTATTTTTTAGGGATGGCACTTCTATTGTTTCTCTGCCACTCATAAGAGTCTTTCCATTAAGCTGTTGCGCGATCCAGCGTAATTCTGCATAGAACAACTGAGTTCTATCGCTCGTTATATACACCTCCATCTGATGTGTTTCCTTCTTTTCAAGGATAGAGAGCATCACTGGCGCAAAAAATTTCTTTGCAAAATAGTGTAGAGCTTTCCACCTGCCTTCGTAATCTATTGATGACCATGTTGGAGCACACCAGCAGTCATTGAGCTGCCAGTATAATGCCCCCATAGTGCGCGGCATATTCCGTCTCCAATGTTCAACAGCATATTTCATCGCCAGAGCCTGCTGAATTTGTGAAAGCACTACTGTGTTTTTGAAACCTATTGGCATCCTGAACCAGCTCAACATATATTGAATTATCGTCGTATTCCCTATACCACTACGCTGAAAATGCTCCATAACAGGAGAAGTAAAATTCAAATCTTCTTCTTTAACATATTTCCTTAGCGTGCTTAATTCAGGAAAAGATTGGAAACCAAACTCACTGACAAATCTGTGATTACAGGTTCTATACCATTCAAAAGGTTTCTTACCATGCCAAACTCCCCAGAGATGCGCATCACCATTAGTTGGATCTTCTGAATTGTTTCTATTGTGAGGTGAATGAGGACTGGCAGGCCAGTAATCTCTTTCTGGATCAACTTCTCTTAGCGTTTCAGGAATGAGTTGATTAAAGAGTTTGTCATAATCCAGCCAGCTCATAGCTCTTTCATTCCATTCACTACCAACCAGTCCGCACTCCAACTCATTATTCCCGCACCAAAGCGCAATAGAAGGATGATGCCGCAATTTTTTAACATTATCTATTATTTCCTGCCGCACATTCTCAAGAAAACCTTTTTCAAAAACAGGATATGCTGAACAAGCAAACATAAAGTCATGCCAGATGCATATACCAAGCTCATCGCAGATATCATAGAAACAATCTGCTTCAAAAATTCCCCCACCCCACAATCGCAGCATATTCATATTAGCTTTTGCCGCATCATTAAGCAATCTGGCATAATCTTTCTTTGTAAGCTCAGTCACAAAGGCATCTGCTGGAATCCAATTTGCCCCTTTAGCAAAGAATGGCACTCCATTCACCACAAACTGAAAGCTTTCGCCCCATTGATCAGGATGCCGATCCAATTTTAAGGTGCGCAGCCCTATTCTCATCTTCTTTTCATCTGCCACTTTACCCGGTCTAGCGATTAGCCAAAGTTGTAAGTCATATAAAGGTTGTGCTCCCATCCCATTAGGCCACCATAATTGCGGATCTTTTATCTCTATCTTGATTACCAGCTCGCTTTTGTGAGAAGGCACTTCAATATATTGAATATCAAGAGATTTACCTTGAAATGCAAGATTGCTTTTTATTAACAAAGGGAAATCGCTCGTTCGCTCCAATTTAATTCTGACCCATAGAATAACCTCACGGTTCTTATGCTCCTGCACAACATAAACATCATCAAACCTTGCATCATTAATAAATAGAACCCCTATATCACGCCATATACCACAGGTTGGAAGCTTAGGTCCCCAATCCCATCCAAAATTACATTGTGATTTCCTAATCCATGCTGCCACGCCGTTAGCCATACTGAGCTGCCACGTTGGCAGAGGACTTTCTTTTTGTTTCTTAATGGCATAATTAAAGGCTGATTTAAAGAACACTTCTAAACTGTTTGTGCCAGTGCGCAGAGCATCTTTTATGTCAAATTCCCACATTCTAAAAGCATTATTTGTGCATCCCAGCAATTTACCGTTCAAATAGAGCTCTGCAAAAGTATCTAGCCCCTCACACCTTAAAAGAATTTTATCACACTTTAAATCTCTCTTTTCTACACTGAATTTTTTTATATATCGCCAGTCTGCCTGACTTACCCATAAGACCTTCTTTTCATTATCCCTATAAAAAGGGTCGGGGATTTTCTTCGCTGCAAGTAAATCTGTGTGAATAACACCGGGCACATTGCCCTTCAAGATTAAATTTTTGCTCTCCTCTTTAATTAACCAACTACCATTAAGAGATAATTTTTTCATGTTTTTCTTGTTTATAAAAAGTTAAAAATTAAAAAAGTTGCAAATAATCTAGCCTATTTTCTGCTTTTGTCAGCTGTTTTTTGTGAATATAAGAAACATCAGCAATATTAGATCCTTTATTTATACACAAAAAAATGATGTATTAAACAAAGTCTTTTCTTTTCATTTCCAATAAATATGGGCAAGATATATCCTGTTATTAGCGCCACGCTTTTCGGCAAATGATAAATCATAAGGATTCTTTGCAGAACCCTGCATACACTCTGAAGTAATTATCCAGCTTTCCATCTCTGAGACATCATATGCCCCAAAATTTCCAAGCTGCGCACCTTTGTTCGGGATAACTTCCACTTCACTATCTTTTATGACACGCATAGTTTTTAGATCAACTTGCCCCATAAATAGCGGAGCACGGTGCCTAAAAATATCATCGTTATTAGCACCTCTGCGCGTGTAAACCAAAAACAGGCTATCTGCGTTACTTACCCAATGCTGCTGTGTATTATAAGAACCAAGATCAGTTCCATCATCAAATGCCCACTTTTGTAGAGTTTCATAATGTAGCCCATCATCACTCACAGCAACATAGCCACACAAATCATTTCGCATAGTCAAAAAGTATTTATTTTTAAATCTAATTAGCGAAGGCTCATATAGCCCTCTTGGTTCTGGAACGGTTAATTCTTCTCCTTGCTCAATAAAGGTTAGTAGGTGTTTACCATCAAATTTCGCTCTTATAACAGTTGTTATGAAATGTCCCTTCCAGAAATTGCTACCGACCTCATCTTTTGACATTGCACAAATAGGCAACAAAATATCGCCATTCTCCTCAGCTACTGCCTGTACGCAACCAGCACTTGCACGGAAGAAATGTTCTTTATCTGGCAAATCAAGTATATGCCAATCTGAAAATGTATTGCTTGCTGGATTATAAACAACGTAACAAACATCCCTCCTATAGCTCTTATCAACACTAACCTGCATTTCTGGTGTATAAACAACGGTGCTACCAAATAGCAAAAGCCTTTTTGTCTGATTGTGCCAGAGAGGAGCAAGGTCTGCTACCATCAAGGTAAAGCCTTTTTCCAAAGGTTTTGGAATAAGATGTGGAATAAGCTGCGGAGGAGAAAATGTTTTACCACTATCTTTTGAAAGCATAAAATATATGCCGCAGAAAACGTCTGATCCAGAAAGACTGTTTTTCGTTACAGTGATTAGTGCTGTTTCAGGTGGAATGAAGGCAGCACGTGACTGGAACCAACCCATTTTTCTATCGTATCCTTCCTGTAATATCTGCAGTTCTATTTGATAGTTATTTTGCCTATTCATTTTGTGCCATTTGATAATAGTATTATTATTTATCGTGTCTTAAAAAGCTTTCGGCGCTTTTCAGAAAAGCTTCTGATGAAGTTATATCTATAGGAATGAAATCATCAGTCAGAGTATCCCTTGTAATGAGTTGTGCTGCATTATCATCTATGAGTAGCCCCAGCAAAGTTCCTTCGGCTGAAACGAGAAAATCACCTGTTTCAGGGATGCTTTCCGGATTGGCTATTAGGTGTTTGTTAAGGAAATGTAACCACTGCCTTGTGGAACGTTTTATTGAAACATAGCCTTTCTTATTTGCATCAGGGCTTACTTCCACAGGGAAAGATAAACCTGATCCTTTCTTCTTTACCACAAAAACATCCCGATAACCTCTTTTTTCTATTGCGTTAAGATCCTTTGCAAGATTTAAGCCCACAACATCATTCATAGAGCCATAAGCAGGCATTTGTATAAATGCCAGATAGGATGAGTTTTTTGGTATTCTAATAGGTGAAAGTGGTATAAATGTTTCATTCGTTTTTTGGAGAGGAAACATTTGTAAAGAAGCTCTAAGGCTTTCATAGATCTCAAAATTTAAATTAAGCCCAATATCATTTATATGAGATATCGCATATTTATTTGTTCCATCAAAGGCCACTACTGGCAAAAGACATTTGTTTGAAAATTCACGATGTGTTGGCACTGTGGAATCATCAAACTTACGACGAGAAAGCTTAATGTTTACATGCAAGATTATACGAGATGCCTGAAGTTTTGAAAATGGTCCCATTTGTTTTGCTTCAAACTGATCAAGTTTTCCGGCAATATCATAGATTGAAGATTGCAGATTAAGTTGCGTCCTGCGTAGTTCCGCAATAGCGTTGGTATCAAGAGCCCCCTTCTTTGATATATCTTGAAGCATATTTTTGATTTGCTTGTTCTCTTCAAGAATATAAGCCATAGCTTGTAAAAGTGTACTATCTTCCATCGAACCAGGTTTGCCTCCATCCTTCTTTAGAGTTTCTGCCAGATCATTAACTGCTTCTTGAAGATTTTTCTGCTGTTCAGAAAAAATTTTAAACTCGTCATAGATAGCTTGTGAGCTTTTTTGAGCATTTACTTTTGATTCCACACTTTGTAATGCATGCATTAAATCGGCATATTGCTTTACTATTTCTGCTGAGTAGTCTTTTTGTTGTTGCAGAACATCTTTTAATGCCTTTGATATGGTTTCTTCCTGCAGATGAATCGTTTTCATTTGTGAATCTATCGTTTGCGCCTGCACAAGCATTCGTTCTTTCATTTTTTCAAAAGAAGCGTTCATTTCTTTATATTCTTTTTCCTTAATCGCCAATTCATTGGTTGCTCTTGCCAGCTCTTTTTCAAGCCTGCTCTTTTCAGTAAGAAGCGCTACCCTCTCTTTATTAGCGCTTTGTTCGCTTTCCTTAGCTTTAATAAGATCGCTTTGAACTGCTTGATATGAACGGCGTAATCCTTCCAGCTCCCTGGAAAGACTTTTTAACTCTTCGGAGCGTTGAGAAAGGTCTGTGCGCTGCCTGGATAAGGTCTCATAAAGCTGAATGTTTTCCTGCGTTAGCGCTTTATTACGTTCTTGAGCAGCAGCAAGCATGTTCTTTTGAGCAAAGAATATATCCTCTTTTATTTGTGCTTGATATTCTTTGCGCCATTCATCTTCCATTTTTTCAATTACAGCTTGTGAAAATTCAGAAGCTATAGGCAAATATGAGAGAATGCTTTCTTCTGGCGAAACAATGGTTCCAGATAAACTTTCCGTTTGCCCCACCACAAAGGCATAATCATTCTGCTCCCCTATAAAAAGCAACAGAGAGGAAACCAGAAAATCCATCACTATTACTAGTAATGCAGGTCTCATAGCTTTTATTTCCCAATTTTATTGGAAGAGAGTTCTTTGCTCTTCAAATTATCCTGCGCACTATGCATAAGCTTCTCTCGCAAAGGATACAGATATCCAATACGCAAAACAACCGTGAGCACTATACCAATAAAAGTGGATGAATATGCAAGAAAACGACTGATGCCTACGCCAAAGGTGGAGATTAAAATAAAAGCAAAAATCGTTATGGCCAGCCCACAATAGAGAGGCAAATCAAAGAAAATTTCCATATTGTCCAATCGTTTAAGTTTTAGTGAAGCATCAGAGATTACATCTTCTTCTATAATTTTCAATCTGCGTCTGGCAGCAAGCCAGCATATCCCTTGCGCAATAACAATTATAGGAACAAGCACTAGTATCAGGAAAGAATTATGATATTCAGAAGTAGCCCCATTTTTTGCTGATTGCGGTGCTGGTGCGATAGTTGAAACGCTCTCCATAAAGGAAGATGCAGTTTCTCCTTTTGCCGAAGAATTATCAGCCGTTGGTAATGATGCCAGAAACGGCGCCACAAGCAGCACGCAAATAGCAAAACTTACAAAAAATACGCCGAGCCAGTAGGCAGGAAAATGACTACGCTCAATATCATCTTCTGCCGTTGCCGTAATCCTTGTAAATATGGCTGGCGAGAAAAGAGCCCTTAATAATAGGGCAATCAAAATGAATAAAAAGCCATATTTAAAAACTAAAGCGCCCCATCCATACTGTTCACTAACTTTTTGCCATTGGCTGAAAAGCGAAGTTCTATACAAAAAGCTCTTCCACGCAGGCAGATTCTTTGCCGCATCTCTTATGGAAAAGGCGGGATTTTTTAAAACATACAGCAAGCCTTCCCGCCCTTTTCTTAAAACATACCATTCCAATTCAAGCGCAGATGTGCCCTGTTGCAGAATACGGCTTATGGCATAGGTGCCGTTTTCTATGTTGCCAGCTATTATCAATATGGTGGCTAATTGTTTTGAGCGTTTCGGAGAAGGTGAAACAATAGCTGTAAGAACCTTCAATTGATCAACACTGGAAGCATATCTTAAAATAGTGGAAAATTCCAGCCAGCTCTTGCACTTTCTGGCAAATTGATAGAACGGCATTACATTATCTTGAATTGCAGAAATCGTTTGAGAAGGATTGGGCAGGTTCTTAATATAATTAAAGAAATCCGTCATCTGCGCAGCAAGCGTCTCATTCATTGCCCCAGAAAGACGCGCAACTTTTATCAAGCTCCATGCAGGTTCAGCCGCAGGAAACAACGTTATTGCCGTGGCTGCAGAATTAGCAGCCTGCAAAAGTGCATCTAAAGAGCGTTTAACTTCTTCAGAGTTAGCAAGCTGATTGAGAGCCCCTCTTGATGCGAAATCTGCAACAGAGACTCCACGCAATGCTTCAAACACATTTACGCCAATGTTTTTTTCTAGCCCTAAACAGGCAAGTTTACCTTGTGGCGTGCGCTCTTCAAGCAAAGCCGCCATATAGCCTTCTCGCAAACCAATGGCACGCTCTCTTTGCGGCAACTGCGCCTCTATGATATAATCAAGTACATAAATTGCCGCAGCTCGTTGTTCGGCATTCCATAGTTGTGTTGCAGTCTCACATAAATCCTTATCTGGCATACGCTGGTATTCAAAGGAGCTATCCCCACGAATAGCATCCGGTAGTTGCAGTATAATAACAATCAGCGAGAAAACTATTATAATCCAGAGCGCTTTAATAAAGTTCATAGATTGCAATCTCCTAATAGGTTGGCTAACAAATATGGCTTTACCATAGTATTTCTATTTTTTTTATCAAGTTTTTAAAAATAGTTTGACATTGTAGACTAAGTGGAGTAATCTTCCTCATGAATTAATTTGTAAAGAAAGGAGATCATTATGGCTATTACAAAGGAACAACTCATTGAGTTATTGAATAAGGATCTTGCATTGGAATATACTGCTTGTGTGCAATATACGCAACACCAAGGCGTACTGAAAGGCGCTATGTATCAATCCATTCAAAAGGAGCTCGTTATCCACGCTCAAGAAGAGCTTGCTCACGCAACAGTGCTGGCAAACCAGATAGATTATCTTGGCGGAGTGCCAACCGTAGATATGCCAAAGCCAAAAACATCAAAAGAGCCTATAGAAATGTTACAGCAGGATCTTGATGGTGAAAATGATGCCATCGCAAGATACATCACTCGCATACGTCAGGCTGAAGAACTCAATCTTTACCACCTTGCACAACAGCTGCGCAATATCCTTGCCGTAGAGCAGGAACACGCAATGGATATTGAGCAGGCTCTCGGAAAATAAAAAATAGTTCTCAACACATCTATTGATATAACAACTATTTGTTGCACTCACTCTCTGGCTAGAAAGCCAATTGAAAGGTGCGGTATATATTATTTTAACAGGAGATTTATGGTAGTATTTTATTTTGTTTCAGATCTAATTCCTTCTCTGTGAAGTTCTCATGCTCTCTGTGATAAATTCTTACGTATTCAAACTTTTAAAGTCTTTCCTAATTAAATTTTGGTATCTGCCTTCTGTAATAAAGTTTTTTCTTCTTGTCTTCTAAAAAAATTCCGCCAACACAACCATAAATTCCCATTAATTAGTTTTTTTATCATGGCCCGCCTCGTTGCCACTGCCGCTCGCACCTGACTAAACAGACTTCTCTAAAGGCCACCTGCAACCAGAATGATCAGGTATTGCCTGTAACTTCTTAAAAACCAATAAGTCATATTTCTGGATGCAACTCATCTTCCAGAGGTTGTTCTCTCCAAATAGTATCCTACAACCATCTTGCTATACCAGTCTACTACTATCACTAAATATACCCACCAAAAGTACTGTGTTTGAAGCCCTTCAAGTACTATACTGAGTTTTTCTGCTACTCGCCTATGTGTTTTTGTCATAATATTACTCCCTTCTAAAAAAACATAGTGATTAAAGCCCGCAATTTTTGCTGGGGGGTACCCCCCCCGCAAATCAAACAAACCAATACTAAAACTACCCCATATTTTTCTCCACTATTCAATTGGTCCTGATTTTAAGTGGAGCAGTAACATATTATTGCAAGACACGTGGACAAATAGCTGTAAGTAAACTGGATATTGAGCCAATTCCACACATTTGGCGTGAACCAGACACTATCTTGAAAAGAGTAAAACCTCGTTCATTGCATTTAAAAAAAATTAATGGCATTACATATTTAATAGAATGGGAAAAAAACCTAAATAGCAATATCTTTCGTGTTAATACTTTATGGATAAAAAAATAAGTAAAAGGGAACGGATAGGGGCAACGATGTTGCAGATTATTTTCTATCTGCCCCCCGTCTGCTGAACGTCCGAAACGGCGCCTACCCACTTTCCCCTTTACTTGTAAAGGTAATATATCAAAAAGCATGTTTTTGTCAACAAGGTGGAAAAGTTTACGCATTTGATGGTACAGTAGGAGTTGTTAGAATAAGGGGATTAAAGGTTGTTCAAATAAAAACAATTGAATTAGAAAGAAAATTAAGCAAGCTAACCTAATACTCCGCTATCACACCTCTCTGAAACGAGGCATAACCAATGTGACCCATAAGTTATTAGCAAATAATTAAGTTAAAAGACAAATCTATTTTGTACGATTTAAG
>CAZBHO010000002.1:0-22479 GCA_964491945.1 uncultured Verrucomicrobiota bacterium
ATAATTATTCCATTTGTTGGAGCTTTTGTTCAATATGAAAAGCTGCCGAAGAGTGTTATATTATGGACACTAATATACTCTTTTCCATTTTTGTTGCTCTGCGCTTTTATTGCAGCAACGTTCGTAATGCTTTTATTAAGATTTATACCTAAAATTAGACCAACAAAATGGTTAATAGCTATTGCACTGGTTATAGTTGTGCTTTTCATTATTGACTGGCGAAGTAAGTATTACGCTGCAGAAGATCGTACTTCCTTTGTGATTTCAAGTTTAATTCCGGGGATGAAAGTTGCTTCAAATCCGTTTTTACCAAGCTGGTGGGTATCGGAGGGAATAATTGCAATTTCGCAACAAGATTGGGGGCGTGGCTTTATGCTTTTTGGGTTATTGCTTTCTACTACCACTGTTATAGGATTTTTTGTTTATGATGCAATGGCTCCTATGCTCCGATCAGTTTATCTCAAAATAAAGGAGAGTTTTATAGGAACAAACATTAAAGAAAGTAAGAAGATATCTATATTTTCATTTGTTAAATTGCCAATTTCATCGGATCTTGGTGCAATAATCAAGAAAGATATCCTAAATATGTGGCGAGATGCAGTATGGTGGCTGCAAGGGATGATGTTTTTTGGATTGCTTGCTCTTTATTTCCTCAATATTCGTAATATGCATTACCATATGTTGTCTGAAGTGTGGCGGAATTTGATTGCCTTTCTTAACATATTCAGTCTTGGCGCTATTATGAGTTCGTTCTGCTCAAGATTTATCTATCCGCAATTAAGTTTGGAAGGCAGTGCATTCTGGCTACTGGGGCTAGCTCCAACAAGTATGCGGAAAATTCTTATGGCAAAATTTCTATCTTCATCGGCAATGATGTTGCTGATCAATTTGATGTTGATTTATATTTCATCAGCGATGCTGGGTGTGGTGCCTCAAATAAAGATCACTACTATTATCATTTCTATCTTTATGACCTTTTCTTTATGTGCAATAGCCACAGGGCTCGGTGCTGTTTTTATTGATCCGGAAAAAACTGATCCAGTAAAAATTGTTTCAGGGTTTGGTGGAACATTTAATCTAGTGTTAAGTCTTGGCTATATCATAATTACGGTACTGCCTTTTGGCGCTATATTTCACTGGCATAGTTTAGGTGTACTGAAAATAGAATTCTTTTATAATGCCATTTTAGTCTGCTATATATGGTTAATCATTGTTTCCGTATTTAGTGTGGTTGTGTCTCTTAAACTTGGTAGTAAATCTTTGGCGGCTCGTGATTACTAGTGTTTTTATTTCTTTTTTTGTATCCAAATTAAGGATGCGGTTTGATTGGTTGATATTCAGGCCCACCAAAAGTTATAGATAACTGCTTATAGCCATTAGCGGACAAGAATACCTTCCATACGCCATTTGTAGGTTGATAAAGCACCAAATCAAAGAGGCTATCTCCATCGCAATCACCCACTAGTGGTGTTTGGTTTGCTGCGCTTTCGCCCAAATTAGCTTTAACGGTTACGTAATTGTAGCTTGAAAGCATAGCGCTCCATTCAGCCGAGCCATCAAGATATAGCAAGGGATCAGCTTTCCTATCGCCATCAATATCGCAAGGTAGCGGAATTCTACCGTTTCCTCCGAATGTTGCTTCAACATAACCATAGTTGAAGGCAGAGAGAAAGCCTTTCCATTTTCCTAAAGCATCATTGTATAGTCCAGGATCTGCTTTGCCATCGCCATCAAAATCTTGTGGCACTGGCACCCAGCCATCTCCACCGATTATTGCATAAACAAGGTTATAGTCTAGAGTGGAAAGTCTGCCACGCCATCTGCCTTCACTCATAAGGTATACTACAGGGTCAACTTTGCCATCGCCATCAAAATCTGCTGGAGCTGGAATATAACTTTGTCCACCAACATAAGTGTATGCTGGATAGTATTGTTGAGATGAGAGCCATCCTTCAAATCTGCCATCTTCAGGGCGGTAGAATGCAGGGTCTAATAGTTTGTCTCCATCATAATCTGCAATTGCAGGGATGGTGTTACTGTAGCCCAAAATAAAGCTTACAAAGCTTTGATAGTTGGCAGAAGAAAGCAGCACAACCCAGTAAGCGTTGTTGGTTTCATAGATTATGAAATCGGCTAATCTATCCCCATCATAATCTGCTGGAGATGCTGGGTTATAGGGAAAGACTGCTCGCATCCAGCCAGTATCAGGGGCGCTGAACTTATTTGTGCCAAGCAATGTGATGGCTTTAACCCAGTAATAATAGGTTTGCCCTGCAACAACGCCTCTATCAACATAAGAGTTAACCGCAATCGTATCAACTTTTGTTGCAGTGCCGGTTATATTAACAATGTTGCGCCACAACTCATAATTTTTAGCATTAGGGAAAGTATTCCACACAATTTCAATTCTATCTGTAAATATACCATCTGTTGCGGAAACGCCAGTTACCACATCCGTTGCTGCGCCACCTGCTGTGGCAAAATACCAGACCGAACTAGAAGATATGCCTTCATAATAGTTACTGGAATAATCTCTAAAACAGGTTGAACCAATTGTTACGTAATAAGCCATACCCGGCTCAAAATTAAACACAGGACGAATCTCAACAAGATTATAGTTTATACTAATGCTATTATCAGATATCGATATCGTTCGGAAGGTAACGTTATTTGAGCGACGTTTAAATGTTATTGAACCAGTTTTGCCTTTTTCAATAGGCTTATTGAAAGCAATTGTAAGCGTTGTGTTAGTAGGCACATTTACAGCACCAGGTGGTGGAGAAAAGCTTTCCACTTGTGGCGCATTTGTATCTCTAATTCTGAATAACCAGTTGGTCTTTCCGAGCATGGAATCAGCAAAATTGCCTGAAAGGTCCTGGAAACAAGTCTCATCATAATTAACATAATATTGATTCAAAGAAGCAAAGGTGCCAGCAGGGTTAATTGTAACATTTGAACCTGAAATGGTTATTTTGCTGCTTGATATGGAAATTTCTTCAAATACGGAGTCATCTTCTGCATTTATTAAAAACACACTGCCAAACAAGCCTTTTGCAACAGGTTCATCAAAGGTCAGAACAAGGTCAATTGTTGGTGAAACGTCTGTGGCATTATTTGTGGGGAATAACTTATAAATGGATGGTGGCACAGTATCTTTGCTGGTGAAGCGCCAGACTGTTCCACTAGAGATACCTGGATACCAATTATTGCGTGTATCACTAAAGCAAGTATGAGTTATTTCAACATAATAGGTTGTTCTACTGCCAAATAGATTGGTTTTATATATCGTGACCTGATTGCTGTTAACCACCACATTTGTTGTCCAGATAGGGATCAATTCAAACAAGCTTCCATCTGTGGCATATTTGATCATAATATAGCCATTTGTACCTTTAATAAGTTCTTCATTGAATGTCATCTGCAAAATAGCATTACCAACAACACCAGTGGCATTGTTTGAAGGAGTGTAAGTGAGCACGTAAGGTGGCTCTGTATCGGCTGTGGTGAAGTGCCACTGATTGCTGTCAAGTATGCCTGCAAAGTAATTACCAGCATGATCTCTTATACAATGATTTGAAGCAATAATAAACAGCTCTGTAAAGCTTGGTAGATTGTTTGTCCTAGCAATCGTAACAACGTTGGAACTAGTCTGGACTATTGGATTGGTTATAGAAATAATTTCAACAGGAGCTGCATTAGTATAGCGCCTAATATAAAGTTTGGAAGCAGGATGCCCTTTAACAACATTCTCGCTAAAGTAGAGATCTAACTGCACATGGCCATCAACATTTGTGCTGTTGTTGGTTGGATAGAAATCCATCAAAACAGGCGGCGTTATATCAACTTCTGTGGTCCAGCTTGCGGTTTGAGACCAATTGTTTGCGAGGTCACGCTCCTGCACATAGAATATATATACACCTTCCACAAGGGGTGGCTCGGCAATATAGAATCTTGATGTGGTTATTGTGGCACCAACTTCAAGATTGGTATCATTTATCTTAAAACGATATATGCCTATACCATCACCGCCACCGGGTGCCCAATCCCAGCGTGGAGTGGTGGTGTTGGTAATAATAGGTCCTGAAAGCACAGGCATATTTGGCGGCACCGTATCCACCAGAATTCCATCGGAGCTGCCTACGGCTGAAATGTCTTTTATATCACCAAACAGCGAGCGGCGCGCACGCACATTGATATAATATGTTACGCCGTTGGTTAAAGAAACTGTGTCATTTGTAAAGCTTGGACTATCCAGATAAGTCCAATCAAGAACATTTCTTGCAGCAAGGTTAGAAGTCGAACTATCATCCTCATCATTATTCCATTTTCCAGTTCCTATGCAATACTCATAATCTATTGTAAGGTAGCCCATTCTTTCAACAGAAGGATTCCAGTAACCTCTTATTAGATTTGTCATATTCTGTGCAGGACCGTCATCCATTACTTCAGGAGTGGTAGGACCGTGGAATTCGTGGACACCAATATCGCCATAAGCTGGTATCCCATATCCTGAGTTTGTTACTGTCGTGCAATGCCCAGCCTACAAAGCCTTCAGTTGGCGCCTTTGTTGCATCGGCAATATCTATGCAAGGCGAGCAAGATTTGATTCTAAAATCACCATTTGATGGATCAACAAAGAATGGATTTGAATAGATGTTTCCACCAAGATTTGTGGATGCTCTTGCGCCGGTATTGGTTAGACTGCCCTCAACGCAGCTTGTGCGGAATTTTGAAGCACTGGTATATTCGTTATAAATAGGCAAAGTGATGCCATTGTTCCATAAGATGCAATTTTGTAGGGTGGGGAAGGAGTTGATGAAACTATTTATTGCGCCGCCAAAGGAAACTGCTCTATTACCGTAAAACACTGTGTTATATATTGTTGGGGAAGAAAATTCTCCAACAGTTATGCCACCACCAGCATAAGCAGAGCGATTGTTACAAATTATTACATTTGCAATCCTGCCTGTATAATATCCACAATAAATTGCCGCACCATACCAGCCTGAAGTGTTAGCCACAAAAATAGAATTTTCAATTCTCGCATAAGTGTTGCTACCAAGAGGATCCTGTGTCCACGCTTTTGAAGTATCTCCATTATACATTGCGCCACCAGCCAAAGTTGCTGCGTTGTTAGAGAATATGCAGTTACGGATTATTGGAGAAACTTTATCGTTGAGCATTCCTCCGCCATAGCTATCTGGATGGAAATTGGTTATGGTGGCATTTGCATTACCACCGACTATCCAGAAACCATCAAGCGTTGCCCTATCGGCACCCCGCACCACATGGTAGGCATTTTCAGAATTGTTATTGAACCCATCATCATCTCCATAAAAATCACCACTTAAAATTGTTATATTGTTTGTGAAATCGCGCTGATTTCTATTTGTTTCTGTGCCAATAAAACCGCCATAAATATCCACACGCTTCTTCATTCTAAAGCTATTGGTACGTGAGCTAGAATCTGGCTTATATGTGCCTGCCGCCACCCATATCTCGTGATCATAATCAGCAACAGCTAAAGCTTGATTTAAATCCTGAAAAGCATCCGTCCAATTCGTGCCAGTGCCAGCGCCTGTGGCATTTATGTTAACATACCATGTGATTCTTGGAATTAGATCTTCACTGGTGAAATACCAGACATCAGAATTGGTTATGCCTGCAAATTTGTTCCCAGCCTTGTCAACGAAGCAGTTGCTATTAATCAGAACGAAATAGCTGTAGGCATTAGTGTAGAAATTATTTGTTGGATCTATTGTTACCACGTTGTTAGAAATAGAAACTTGTGTGCTTGTTACATCAATTGATTCAAACAATATGTCCTGTTCTGCATCCCAGATAATTATATTGCTTGAGCCTTTGAAAACTTGCTCATTAAAGGTTATTACAAGCAAGCTGGTGCTTGCAACGTTTTCTGCTCCGGGCGGTGGCGAGAGGTTCTCTATAACAGGAGGAGCAAGATCAACCGACCTGAAGTGCCAACTATTGCTATCCCATAATGGGGCAAAGTAGTTGGTGGAAGCATCTCTAAAACAGGTGTTACTTATCATTACATAATAGGTGTAGCCGTTAGTTGAAAGAAGTTTAGGCCTTATTCTTGCAATATTGGTGGCAATAGTTATGTTTGTGCTGGTAATGGCTAGTGTATCATGCACGCCATTATCGTGGAACGTTTTTAAAACAACATTACCTTCTGTCCCTTTATAAATAGGCTCGCTAAAAGTTATTTCAAGAACAGAAGTTATTGGCACGGCAATGGCGCCACTCGTCGGATTTAGCGCAATATCTACTGGTGGAGTAAGATCCACTGATGTGAAACGCCAGATTAGACTATTGGTAAAACCTGTGAAATCATTTCCCCACACATCATGCACAGCACCGCTATCAACCTGAACGTAATAAGTTTCAGCGTTGGTACTAAAGAAGTTGACTGGATAAATATTTAATATGTTGCTGCTTGCCACAACATTTGCGCCTGTTACAGCTATTGTCTCAAATATGCTGTGATCCGATAGTTTTCTGATAGTTATGTTGTTAGAACCTTTTTCTACAACTTCGTTGAAAATGATAGCCAAAGAAGAATAATATGGAACCTTCGTAGCATTGTTTGTTGGTGAAAAGTTCGTCACTGCTGGCGGAATTATATCTTTTGAACGGAATGTCCAATCAGTTGCATTGGAAAAGCCCGGATACATATTCCCACCAAGATCAGATATGCAATTTGGCTGTATTTGCACGTAGTAGACAATGCCTGTGATAGAAAACCATTTGCGTGGATAGATGATCAATGTGTCATTTGTAACCACAATGTTTGTGCTACTCATTTGCAAATCGTCAAATATAGCACCAGAAGCCTCTCTTATAGTTATTTTGGCTGCAGAGTTCCCTTTCCTTATGGGCTCATCAAAGGTGATAAAAAGATTCGTGCTCCATGGTACATTTACAGCATTGTTTGTTGGTGAGTAAATCAAGGCAACAGGTGGATTGGTGTCGTATATGACAAGATTATTCGTTGTGGCTGAAGCTGTGTTAGAAAGTCCTGCTCTATCAAAAGCAACACCTGCTGGCACACTTAAAATAACGGTTCCAGCGGAAGCATTTGCCCCACTTACTGCAACGGTGTAATTGCTCCAACTGCCAGTTATCTGAATGTTAGTTAATCCAGAAGCTGTTCCGCTTAAAACAACACCTGAATTGGTAAAACCAGTAACATATTCACTAAAAGCAACTTGAAAGCGGATGGGCAACCTATTTGTAACAAGCGTTTGTCCTGATGCAAGCGTAACACTTACAGTTGGTGCAACAAGGTCAATGGATCTAAATGTCCAGCCTGTAGGATTGCCTATGCCAGACCAATAGTGCCCCCACATATCCCTAAAGCATGTGCTTGCAATCTGTACGTTATAAAGCGTGCCATTAGTTTCAAGCGGAATGGTTCTATAAATCGTAACAGTTGATCCAGCCACATCCACAAGGTCTGTGGTGACAGGAATAGTTTCGTATGCAACGGACTCGTTTTCTCTACGGATAACAATGTTGCCACTTGAACCTTTATAGACACCTTCATCAAAGATGATTTTGAGTTCGTTAGTTATACCAACATTTGTTCCACCATTTGGTGGGATGAAGTCTACGGGAACTGGTGATAATGTGTCTTGTGCAATAAAGCGCCACTGATTGGTATTTGTGATGCCAGTAAATATATTACCTGCCATATCACGAACAAAACCATTGCTGACGATAATATAATACTCCACTTCGCTTTCAAGAGATGCGGTGGGGTTGACCATCACATTACTCCCTGTGATTTGCACCTTTGTGCTAGAAACATCAATTCTTTCAAATTCAGAATTATCTTTTCTATATATCACAAATTCACCGAAACCTTTTTGCATATTTTCATTAAAAGCCATATAAAAGTTTGTGTTATAGTTAACATTCGTCATTCCATTGGGTGGTCGCAAGGAGATGAGCTCTGGCGGTTCTATATCGTAGGTTACGGTATCATTAACTCCTATAGATGCAAAGTTACCGTTTGTTTTGAAATCAAAAACAACACCTGCTGGAATACTAATTTTAACAGTGCCTGATGTTGTCATTCCTGTGACATGCACAGTGTAGTTTGTTGAGCCAGTTCCGTTTGTTGTTATTGTTGCAGTGGTTGCACCAGCTGTGCCTTCTATAGAGACGACTGATGCGGGGAAACTCATAATCGGTTCTGAGAAAGCAACCGTAAATCTTATTGGGCCGGCATTTGTAATTGCAGCCTGAGAGGAAGCTCTTGATACGGTGACAGATGGACCCTGTATATCAACAGAAGTAAATGTCCAAACATTTATTGCGCTTATTCCGGGGAATAGGTTGCCAGCTCTATCGCGCAAGCAGGTCGGGTCAATTGTTACATAGTATTTTTTACCTTGTGGCGAAAGAGGGGTGGTGTGGTTTATACGCACTTCATTATCAGCCACGGTTATGTTTGCAGCATTAATAGATATTTGTTGCAAAGTGGTGCCATCGGTACACATTATTTTGATATTTCCAGATGAGCCTTTTTGCATTGGCTCATTAAACCACATAACAAGGTCATCAGTGAGAGGCACATAGGTTGCATTATTGGTGGGGTAGGTGGCGACAACATATGGTTTATTTGTTTCGTATTCCACAGTGTTATCTAAGCTCAACGATGCCAAATTCGGGTTGCCGCATACATCAAAAGCCACACCAGCTGGCACTGTTGCTATTACTGTGCCGTTTGATTTTAATCCATATACGCCAACTGTGTAGTTGCTCCAGCTGCCTGACACCACAACGCCAGTGTAGCCTGCACTTCCTGATATTACAACGCTTGTATTTGTGAAGCCAAACACAGGTTCACTGAAATAGCAAGTGAAATAGACTGGTCCTTTGTTCGTTGGACTTGCCTGGAATGAAGCCCTATTAATGATGCAGGTTGGATTTAGCCCATCAAAGGTGCGGAAGCGCCAGCTTGTTGAATTTGTGAAGCCTGTGTAGTAATTATTTGCAAGGTCTCTAAACGCATTACTTGGTACCTGCACAAAATAAGTCACACCATTTGTAATAAAGATGTTTGCGTGTTGAATTGTTACGATATTGTCTGCGATAGAGACAAGCGGCCCTGTTACGCTGATATTTTCAAAGAGCTGTGTTGTGGCAGCATCTCTTATAGAAATGAAGCCCGATCCTTTTTGCATCGGTTCGCTAAAAGTGATAACAAGCGGAGCATCAGCGGAAATATTGGTTGAATTATTGCTTGGACTAAATAGCGTTGCGAGAGGCGCAATATTATCATAAAGAACGATGTTGTTCGTTCCTGTTGAAGCTGTGTTGCTGTTCCCACCATAATCCACAACGGTGCCAGCTGGGATTGTGGCAATAACTGTTCCTGTTGAAGCAACACTATTAACTGAAATGATGTAATTGCTCCAGCTCCCAGAAACACTAACGTTTGTTCCACCAGCAGTGCCACTTATGATTACACTATTATTTGTAAAACCAAGAACTGGCTCGCTGAAAATGGCTCTAAACCTGATCGGCAATGTATTGGTTGGTGTGTTCTGATTTGTTGCCAGAGAAATTGTCACAGAAGGTGGGATGCCATCAATTGTTCTAAAAGACCATGTGGTTGAATTTGTAAAACCATGGAATGAATTGTTCGCGAGATCTTTGAATGAGTTGCTTGGCACTTGCACATAATATAAGATGCCATTTGTGTCAAATAAAGTGGATGGTGTTATAATTAGCTTATTCGTTGTGATGGTAAGGTTAGAACTGGAAAGAGCATAACTTTCAAAAATGGAATGATCGTCACCTTTTCTAATTGTTATTGTGCCAACGTTTGTTCGCACCGCTTCGGTAAAGGTGAGTTCCAGCACGGTATTACCTGCAATGTTAGATGAGCCATTAGGAGGCGAAAGACTTGCCACTTGTGGAGGGATATTATCGAAAACCACAAAGTTATTGGTTCCAGCTGAGGCGGCATTGCTATTGCCCGTTAGATCAGTTACCACATCTGCTGGCACAGAGCAATAAACCGTTCCGTTGGAGAGCAGATTAGAAATTGTAACTGTGTAATAGAAGTTGCTCCACACTGCAGAAACAACAGGATTCGTTGCGCCAGCTGTTCCGCTTAAGACAATATGTTCATTAGTGAAGCCAACCACAGGTTCGTTGAAAGCAACGGTAAATCTTATTGGCAATGTGTTGGTTGGTGTGTTTTGATTGGCTGCACGATATACAGAAACTGTTGGTCCAATTCCATCTTCTGTTACGAAGTTCCATACTGATGGATTTGTAAAGCCTGCAAAATAGTTACCAGCAGCATCCCTAAATGCAGTATTTGGCACCTGCACATAGTATTGAATTCCATTTGTTGCAAATGCATTGGTGGGATAGATTGTGATAGTTTCTGAACTTACTACAACATTCGTGTTGGTAAGAGAAAGTGAATTAAAGATTGAATGATCAAGCATACGCCTTATGACAATTGAACCACTTCCTTTAATGACAGGCTTGGTAAGTACCATTGTAAGATTTGTATTGGCAGAAACGTGCGTTTCACCGTTGGATGGCGAAAGACTTGCTATTTGTGGCGCAACATTATCGAAAGTAACTACGTTATCTATGCTGGTAGAAGCTTCATTAGAATTGCCTTGCGCATCAAATGCCACTCCAGCTGGAATAGTGGCAATAACCGTGCCAGTGGAAGTCATTCCGCTTACAAGTATGGTGTAATTTGAGCCACTTCCTGTTACCTGCGCAATAGTTGGGTTTGCCGTGCCGCTTAAAGCAACTCCAGAATTAGTAAAGCCAAAAACAGGCTCGCTAAAAATTGCAGTAAAACGGATAGGGGAACCATTGGTAGGATCCATTTGATTTGTTGCTTGATTGATTGTAACAGTTAAAGGCACATTATCTTCCGATAAGAAAGCCCATGTTGTTTTGTTTGTAAAGCCTGCGAAAGCGTTGTTGGCAAGATCTTTAAAGGTATTGCTTGGAATTTGAACGTAATAAGGTGTGCCGTTTGTTGCAAATGGTATGGAGTGAATAATTGTTATATTTGTGCCAGAGATTGTAATATTCGAACTACTTGCAGGAATCGCTTCAAAAATGCTATTATCAAATGAGTGTCTGATATAAACAGTGCCTATGCCTTTCTGCATTGATTCATCAAAAGCGAGTATTAGCGGTTGTGTTGCTCCAACGTTGGTGCTGCCATTTGGTGGTGAAAGCGAGTATAAAGCTGGTGGCACATTTTCATAGTGAATTACGTTATCTGTACTATATGAATTTGCATTAGGATTGCCTGATAGATCCGTACATACGCTTGAAGTGACAGCGGCAACAATGGTTCCAGTTTGCGCAACGTTGCTTATAGTTAAGGTGTAGTTGCTCCATGTGCCTGTTAGATACATATTTGAAGGTGATGCAGTGCCATATAAAGTTATGGAAGAAGTGGAAAATCCTATAACTGGCTCATTAAAAACTATACTAAAACGGATAGGTAAAGTGTTTGTAGGGTTACCTTGACCGACTGCCTTTTCCACAGTAACGGTTGGTCCAATTCCATCTATTGTAATAAATTGCCAGGATGCGGTGTTTGTGAAGCCTGCAAAATTATTTCCAGCAATATCTTTTATAGCGCCAGATGGCACCTGCACATAGTATTGCACTCCGTTTGTGGTGAAAGAATTTGTTGGCGAAATTACAACCTGATTGCCAGAACATGTGACATTAGCTCCTGTTACAACGAACGTCTCAAAAATTGAGTTGTCAAGAACTTTTCTAATGGTTATAGTGCCAAAGCCTGCTTTTACATCTTCGCTAAAAGTCATTGTAAGATTGGTTGATGATGGCACTTGCGTCTCTCCATTTGAAGGAGAAAGTCCTGTAAGGGTAGGGGCAATAGTATCATACCATACGATATTGTTTGTGTTTGTTGATGCCAGGTTAGGATCGCCTGTTAAATCAAAAACCACATTTGATGGAATGGAAAGGATTATTGTGCCACTTCCAGAAGCACCACCAACGCTCACAGTGTAGTTGCTCCACGTGCCACTTATTGTTGCATTGGTTGCTCCAGCTGTGCCAGTAATGTTTAATGCGCTATTCGTAAAATTGCGCACCGGCTCTGAAAACACAACCGTGAATTTCACTGGCAAGCCATTTGTAGGGTTCATCTGCGTGCTAGCCACAAAAACATTGACAGTTGGATTGCCCGGATAAAGATCAACAGTTATTCCATCAGAAGATGCCACTTTTGAAACGTCTTTTGGTTCGCCAAGATATATCCTACGTGCCTGAACATTAAAATAATATGTGCCACCATGCACCAGCGAAAGGTTAGTAAGCGTTACGTCCATATCGTTTGTCCACGTCCAGTTTTTTATGGAACGCGCTGCCACATTAACAGAGGCATTTGAACTTTGAGCATTATCCCATTGCGCTGTGCCAACACAATAGAAGTAGTCAACAAGGCAAGGCCCATCATTCGTATCCCAATAACTGTTCGTCCATGTGCAATGCAATATGTTAGTCACATACTGGCGACTTCCATCATCAATAGGCAGAGGAGCGGTAGGTCCGTGAAATTCGTGTGCACCGATATCTGCATAAGTGATGGAGCCTGTGCCAGTATTAGTAACTGTTGGATCATCCCATCGCTCTTTGCTGCCCCATCCGAGATAGTCCTCTGATGTAACATAATCGCCATGTGCAGCGTCAATAGCTGGTGAATCGGACATGATTTTTAAATCATAGCGATCCTGTGCCACAAACAAAGGGTTATTAGTTAAGTTGCCACCGCCATCCGTCAGGCCACTGCCGATGAGTCCGCCTTGAATGATGTTGTTGAATAGATATGCCGAACATCCGTGTGCAGTATCAACTTCCACCTGTCGTGAGCCAGTGTTTTCCCATAAAATTGTGTTACCAATGTATACATCAGAACTTTCTACTACAGCTATTCCGTTATGTCCATTGCCATATATTGAGCAACTTAAAATCCATGCTATGGAGTTGCCTCCAATACCAATTGCGCCACCAAAACCGTTGCTGTTGATAGTAAAGTTGTTAATAAAAACACTGTTGATGAGTAGCCCTGTATAAGAGCCAAGAAAAACGCCACCACCGTAGTAATAGTAGCATCTATTTGAAACGAAAGAACAGTTCTGAACCAGACCGCCAAGCCCTTTTGGTCCTGATGCATATTCGTTATCTGCATATCCTATGTAAAGTGCACCACCATAAACGTGGGCATAGTTGTTGGAAAAAAGGCAGTTTCTTATTATCGGAACATCAATATCGCATAGGATTCCTCCTCCATAATTATCTCTATGGAAAAATTCACCAAGATAGGCATGCCCACCCTTAATGAGGAAGCCATCTAATATGGCACCATAGTTGCCAACAACAACGTGATACACATTATCACTTCGATTAGAAAAACCGATATCGTTTCCTAACACATCACCTGAAAGAATAGTGCGATTTGTAGTAGGGTCTCTCTCTGAGAAAGCACTTTCAGAACCGTTAAATCCACCATAAAGCGCTATATCTGTTTTTAGAGAGAAAGAACTAGACTTATTGCTTCCGGGCAGATATGTCCCTGCTGCAACCCAGATATCTGCAGGGTTTGTTATCTGGCTTAAAGCATAAGCAAGATTTGTATAGGCATCCGTCCATGATGAACCATTATTGGCACCTGCTGCGCTGGCTTTAACGTAGAATACAGGACGGCTCATCAGCTCAACACTTGTAAAATTCCAATCTCTTCTGTTTGTGATACCAGGAAACCAACTTAATGCTCCATCATAGAACGAATTACTATCTATCAAAACATAATAAGTTGTACCATTTGTAGCGAAATTGTTGAATGGATAAATAAAAACATTGCTTCCTGATACCACTACGTTAGTTGAAGAAACAGGAATGCTATCGTAAATGCTATCATCAACAGCCTTTTTAATGATAATTGTGCCTGATGTTCCTTTAGCCACAGGTTGATCAAATGTTATTACAAGGTTTGTGGTGGGAGGAATGAACTGTGCATCATCTATTGGAGATAACGAATAGATGGCAGGTTGAGAGGCAGCACAAAGATAACCCATCGTGCTGATGAAACTTAAGATCAGCAACCTGACCATACTTCTCTTATTCATAATAAACCTTATTTTACGTATAAATAGCATTTTTTATGCCGCAGCTTTTATCAAAAATTAAAAAATGCAAAAATCCAAATCATAAATATACACCATCACTCTTCAACTAAAGTTGTTAAAATACAACCATAGTTGTAGGGAATTATGTGGTTTATAAATGTGTTATTAATTCATTATGGCTTTATTAAGTTATCTCCTTTTAATAATAATATAAAAATAACTGCTTTTCAAGTGATTTATAGATCATTTTCTGTGCCAAAATTTTTAACTGTAACTCTAAGCAGGGAAAAAGAAGGGGAAAAGAAAGACATTTTGCTTATTTACCAAATATAACGTTTGTACTGGCATAATTGTGCGAAGAGCAAAAAATTATCCACAGATTATCCGCTGCCCGAAAGAGCGCTGGGTCTGCCTTCGCATCCCCATCAAAATCACTGGCTGCAGGAAAAAATGGCATTCCATAAAAACGCACAACAACTGGCTCATAATTCGTTTTTGAAAGCATCCCCACTCATTCGCCTGTGGCTAGATCACATACCACAGGATCAGCCTTGCCATCGCCATCAAAATCTGCCGCAATTGGTCTACCGCCATTAACGCCAAGAACTACCGAAAACAGTGCATAATTATTTGCCGAAAGCAAAGCCATCCAACGCCCTTCGGCAGGAATGTAAAGCGTCGGGTCTGCCCTATTATACCCATCAAAATCAGCTGCAACAGGATGCGCATTTTCTGCCCCGAAACTAAAGAGAGTAAGGGCATAATTCTTTGTTGATAGTTTTACTCCCCAAATTCCATATTGTTCTGCATACAAGCCAGGATCTCCTTTCTTATCACCATCAAAATCTGCAAAAACTGGCTGACAGCCCTGTACGCCGAAGCTGATGTTGCTTGTAACGCCAGTTGATATTTTTATAAGCCAGTTTGTATTGAAATCGTTATAAAGAATAAGCGAACAATAGTTGGTGCTATCAAATTTGCCCATTAAAGGATAAGTTATCGGCTCAAAAGGCGGACCACTCCCTATGAAATCAACCTCGCACCGATTGCCTGCTGTGTTCTGATTATCCAACGACTTACCTGTTGTTATAGTTCTTTGCGTAAAGCTATAGCCATTTTTATATGGCATGATGCTGAATGTGGCATCAGATGCCACATTCTTTATGGCGTATATACCAAGCCTGTTAGCGATAGTCTGATAAATTCTCCCTGCACCAGTAGCCGTGATTATTGTGCCATAGATAGGATTCCCATAAGAATCAGTTATCCTACCGCTTATAATCTCACCATCACCTTGTGTGAAAATATTATATAAACAGCCTTCTATCGTATTGTAAGTTAATGTGGCATCAATAGTTGGCAGAGCATACCACACATTATCCCCGGCATAATCTACTCCCCAGCCTAAATTCAAGTGATGATACATAGTGCCATTATCATATCCATATCCATCGCAAATAACTGCATGCTGCCCATAATCGCCATCTAGCACTAAAATCACAGGCTGACCAGCATCCAGATTTGGATTGAGCATATTTAACAAGCCTGCCCCTATAAACTCAAAGTTATTCCAGCCATAAACCACATTCTGAAAAAAGAATACATTTTTTAGCGCCCACGCCACACGAGTAATATCCGCTGATGAACCTAAAGGGCCATAACGCATATTTACGGAAAGCCCAGCATCAAAACATAGCGCTCCAATTGATTGCCGCTCCAGCTCTGATGTGGCAGCTCCGGGCTCATACGGCATTAATCCCCAGTTGTATGCCCCGCCTTGCCCATCGCCACCAAGCAATGTATAGGTTTGATATGGATTGCTATCATGCTCTACAACCACCTCAAACTCTCTAGCGCCAACTGGCACCACAGGATAACGATGATATCTCATCAATTGAGCCATAGCTGTTGCAGCGCATCCTCAAGGATAATGATGTGGTGTAAAATAATTATAGCAATAGCGCCCTCCTTCCTCTTTCTGACCCCACACCGTCCGCAATAAAGGTGGAACTCTTTCTTCAGAAATTGCCGACACTTTTTGCGAAGGGGCCGACTGCTTGTGCTCATTCCCAGTCAAAAAAAGCTGCCACTTCTCACAAGGTGTTAGTAGCGAAAGTCCTTTCACTTTTTCGCATTTACCTTCTTTTTTCGATAACGATCTTATTCTGGCATTAAGATCGTTGTGCAATAAGTTTCTCAAAGAATGAACTATCTCCTTACCATCACATGCCGTAGGCAAAAATGTAATTATAGGTTCAATATCATTATCCGCAGAAACCACTACTATTCCTGAAGGCTCAAGATATACGTAATAGCCACAAACATCAATAGGAGCAATTTTTTTAATCACACTATCCTCTGGCATATCCCACAAACAGTGCGATGCCTTTAGCCAGCAATTAACCATCGTTTGAATCTGCTGCAAACTAACTGGCATACAGTAACTATACAAAGGAAAAATCCATTGTAGAAACAACCAGTATAAAATGTAGTATTTATTTTTTTATCGCTTATTTCCCAAAAATTATAATTTCTGATGTATGAATATAAATATACAAAATTTGCTCAACTTAATCAATTTTTTTAGATTACCGACTCAAAAGTTTAGCATTTTATTTTATCCTTAGAAAACAGTTTTTTATTCGGCAAATTATTTATTTAAGGAGGTGATGTCAGCAAAATAGTACTTGAAGATCTTTAAATACAGAAAAACATAGTAGATATTTGTAATGAGCTTGAGAACAATCAATCGCAGTATATAAGTGGTAAGATTTTTTTTTAGAGCACCTTAAGCGTGGATTAGAGAATGTAATCTCCAAAAAAAGAGCTTGATAACATAATATGAAATTTCTATCTTATCTCCTATCTTCTGTGGCCCGGTTTTTTATGAGATCATTACAATATCATAACTTTTAAAAAAGGAAAATCCAGATGACATCTCAAAAAATAGAACAGTTGGATCCGAATTTTGGGAGTCCAAGGGCAGAAAAGGGATTAAAGTATTACGATGCAAAAGATTTTGTTGTGAAGGGTAAAGGTTGGGAAAAGACAGAACGATTTTTTGATAGATTGCCAGCAAAAGCAAAAGGAGTTGTTCCGAACCCGGTTTGGGAATTAAGCCATCATTCAGCAGGGATTTGCATTAAATTTTCCACTAATTCTAATATAATAGAAGCTGAATGGATCCTTTATTCGGAGCACTTAGCAATGCCGCATATGCCAGCCACAGGAGTAAGTGGTTTGGATTTGTACTTTAGAGATGCAAATAATAAATGGCGATGGTGTGGGGCAGGGCGACCTTCTCAGGCAGGCAAAGATCAAAAGCAGGTTTTGCTTAACAAAGTATCTGCTGAAAAAACAACACAAGAATATATGCTCTATTTGCCTTTATATAATGGTGTTGAGAAGATAGTCATAGGGGTTGAAGATAATGCAATAATAGAAAGAAAATCTATGGCATATAAAGATAAGCCTATTTGTTTTTATGGGACATCTATTACGCAGGGTGCTTGTGCTTCCAGACCTGGTATGGCATATCCTGCAATTATCGGTAGGATGTTTGACATAAGCATCATCAATCTTGGTTTTTCTGGTAATGCTAAGGCTGAAAAAGAGATGGCTGAATTGCTTGCAGAGTTGGACGTAAGTTTGTTTGTGATAGATTGTTTGCCTAATATGGATGAACAACTTGTTGGAGAGCGATTGGAAATTTTTTTAGATATCTTATCACGTAGCCTTCAAAATATTCCAATTCTTGTTGTGGCTAACATTCAATATCAAGATGCATTCATTTGTGAGAACAAGAGAAAAATGTGGCTAAATAAGAATCAAAAGATGATAAAAATAGTAAAGAAAATGCAAAGAGAAAGACCAAATCTCTTTCTATTTGATAAAGCTATTCGTTTGCTTGGTAATGATGGTGATGCTACTGTTGATGGAATACATCCCAATGATCTAGGCTTTTCGAGAATTGCCAAAGCCCTTGCTTCCACAATAAGGGGTATACTTAGCGCAAAATAATTTTTTATGTAAAAATTGCCAGGCAGAAAGTGATATCAAGGTTTACCTATAGTACAAACTTTTCCTGTTCTTATAGATTTGCGGGCAGCAATCATCATAGCCTGTCCAGTAAATGTATCAGTTAATGGTACAGGTTCTTTTTCTCCTTCAAAAAATGATTTCACTTTTAAAAGAAGATTTTTGTAAGAGTAGGTCATGTCGCAATTTAAGTTTTTCATAATAATTTTATCTTTATTGTTGGCATCACGTCCAATTAATACGGCGCCCCAAAACCAGTTTGGAGTTAGCCTGATAACTCCCTCACGATGCTCGTCATAACAGACAACTATAACGGAACAATGTTTTGTTTCCATTGCTTTAATTCTTTTTGGATCATTACCCATAAGGTGGAGAAGAAGTTCAAAGGAATGTACTCCATACCATATAATTCCATCCCCAACAGGAGGTTTACCATAAGGTCCGTATACTACAGCCTGATCTATCCTTGAAAAATGCTTCTTGATTTCAGCAACTTCATTACAAAAAGGCACAGATGAAGCAGACCATACTCTTGTCTTATATTTATTTGCTAATCGCATAATAGCTCGTGCATGGGGAAGAGTATCGCACATCGGCTTATCCAGAAAAATAGGTTTCTTTAAATGAGCCACCTTTTCAAAATAAGATAGATGATATGCAGGATCGTTTATTTCAAGCATAATCGCATCGCAACCATCAAGAGCTTCATTCAGATTGGTTGTAACTTTAACTCCCCATTTTTCAAGTTGTGCCTGCCGCTGATCAAGCCCTTCATTACTCTGGAATGGCGTCTTAAACCTAAGGCAGGTGATAGCCTTCATTCCTGAAATTTTTTGATCAGCGGGACAATCTGGAGCTTGCATTCTGCGCACAAACTCTACTGCGTGACTCGTATCTAGTCCTATTATAGCTACTTTTATCATAGATAAATCTCCTATAAAATGATGAGATATGATTGACGTTATAAATTTATCAGATTATTATAATACGTCAAGTTTTGCGTTATATCTTTATTTAATCTTTAAGAGGAGAGACTTTTTTATGAAAAGTTATAGAAAAGAATTGTGGTTTCAGACTCCAACAAGGCGCGCTTTTATAAATATAACACCTGAAGTAGAGAATTGTTTAAGAGAAAGCGGGATTAAAGAAGGACTGGTCCTTGTTAACGCAATGCATATCACAGCTAGTGTTTTCATAAATGATGATGAGAGCGGATTGCATAATGATTTTGAAAAATGGCTGGAAAAATTGGCACCAGAAAAGCCCTATTCACAATATGCTCACAATGGATCAGAAGATAATGCAGATGCACATTTGAAACGAACTATTATGGGACGTGAAGTCGTTGTGGCAGTGACAAATGGAAAACTTGATTTTGGACCATGGGAACAGATTTTTTATGGAGAATTTGATGGAAAACGTAGAAAAAGGGTGTTAGTAAAAATAATTGGTGAATAGGAGGCATAGTTTGTCAAATTATTGTTGGATTACTCCAGAAAATAGAGCATGCTTAGGTAAAGTATCATATAAACCAAAAGCCAATAATGTAAAAATGACAATAGCTATAGCAATATAGATTACATAAAAGTCTTTTGCTCTTCTTGTTGAATTAAAAGGTAATAAAGAAAGTATTATGCCACCCACGAGCAGAATTGTGAATATGCCAGAAGCAAGTGCAGCGGCAAACTCGTAGGAAAAAAAACATTGTTGAACAGGTTTAAAAACAATAAAATTTATCGTCAATCTATTTAGTTTATCTGTTAAAGTTGGTATTTCTCCAGACAGATAAGAGATCACACAACCATCCCAGAGGTATTTGGTGACTTCATTTTGTGTAATAATTTTATTAGAGCACTTTCCTTTAAAGGCAGACTTATCCTTTTGACTGAGCTCTTCTTGGTGTCTCTCTTGATAAAATTTGTCGCAAAATTTTAGCGAAAAACCATCTATCATGGCTGTATTTTCAGAAACAACAAATAGGTCTAGCTTTGTAAGATTGTGTGAAAATAAGAGAGATAAGGGATAACCAGCATTTTCCTCCAGAAAAGTTAATTTAAGTGGTGTTATAGCAGAGCTGTGTCTTATTTTTTTGTTAAACGAAATGGCAATAATGGGCTCATCAGAAGAAAAATGTTTTTTCAGGTTATTTATGCTATCTTTTGCTATAAGTGGGAAGCCGGAACTTAAAAGCCATGATATCAATTCTTCTCCACTAAAAGGGAAGAGTACATAAAAGCTATAGGGAGCAGATTCAAAGTATGGATAGCTTCCTTCTAAGGGATATGATGAATGTTTAAAATTCAATAAAGAAGAAAAATCATCATAAAATTTTGGCATCGATATTTCTTGTAATACTTCAAAAATCACAGGATGTTCCTGCTCGTAAAAAATAGGTACTGAAGAAGCAGAGATGAACAGGAGATTCGTTGCAAAATCGCTTTGTAGCACTGGTTGGATGATTAGTGTTGTTTTATCTTCTTTATGAATAAGGAAGGCCGTTTCTTTAATTTTGTGGTGAACATAATAGTTTGTGGCATAAGGGATGGAAGGTACAGCTTCTATAGAAAGTGACAAAGAAAAGAAGTGGCAGATGGTAAGGAAATAAAAGTAAGATATTTTTCGCTCTTTTTTCATAAGCACTAGATTAGTATGAGTATCGTTTTAGATTTTAAGTGTCTGACATTTTATGTGAAATACACTTAACAAATTTTAGCCATTGTTCTATAGTTATGCATTCAGGTCTTGTTTCTAGTGGAATTTCTGCATAATTTAAAGCTTTAACAATTATATCTTGTGGAAAAAATGTAATAGTGTTTTTGACTTGTTTCCTGCGGCTGTTGAAAGCAGCTTTGGTTATTTTGAATAACAGCTGGCGGAAGTTTTGATCGTTTAGCATTTCATTATCACAAGGAGTGAAAGACACGATGCTTGAAATCACATCTGGAGGAGGGAAAAATGAATTTTGACTTATATCCTTTATACGTTCCACTTGATAATTCAACTGTGCCCAGATAGACAATAAACCATAGTCTGAAGTCCCAGTATGTGCTAATATGCGTAAAGCCACCTCACGTTGCAATGTTACAACTATTTTATTAAACTTGATGCCTTCTTTAAAAAGCATCATTAAGAAAGCACTGGCTATAGAATAGGGGAAGTTAGCCACAATTTTGTTTATTCTATACTGCATGATTAGCCGCTTTATATCAAGGCGCATTGCATCCTGTTCAATTAAAACTATATTTTTAAAATCTACGAATTGTTCCTGAAGCACACTAGTCAATCTCCTATCTTTTTCCACGGTAACAACCTTTGCCACACGCTCAGCCAAGGGGATGGTGAGAGCACCCAGCCCTGTGCCTATTTCTAAAATAATATCGCTTTTCTCAAGATTAGCTGCCTTGATAATTGTATTTAGTATATTAAAATCTATCAAAAAATTTTGACCTAATTTTTTCAAGGGCTTAAAGCCTGTTGTTTTAAGAAACTTTGCAATGTCAGATGGATGTGTGGGGTTAAGTGGCACTGGTAAGAAATCTGATGATAATAGTTTTTTCATTTAAATGGATTGGGATTCTTGGCAAGCCTTATAGCAAGTTCTATAGCGCTTATCATGCTTGATGGATTAGCCAAATTCTTTCCTGCTATATTAAAAGCTGTGCCATGATCTGGCGATGTGCGTATTATTGGTAAACCTAACGTCAGATTAATCCCCTTATCAAATGCAACGGTTTTTAGCGGTGCAAGTCCCTGATCGTGATACATTGCCAAAACCGCACAATATTTATCCTTTAATGCTCGATAAAAAGCCACATCACCAGCGATTGGCCCTTCCACATTGATTCTTTTTTTCCTTAATATAGCAACCGCTGGTTTTATTACTTTTGCTTCCTCATCTCCCAGTAATCCACCATCACCACAATGTGGATTGAGCCCGCACACCAATATTTTAGGTTGTTTTATGCCCAACCACTTAAGCGCTTTATGGGCAAGCTCTGCCGCTATAATAATTTTTTCTTTTGAAACAGCATCAGATACATTCCGTAAGGCAATATGTCTTGTTACGAGCATAACTTTAAGTTTACCACCTATTAACATCATTCCAAAATTATCTCTACCGCACAAATTTGCTATATATTCTGTGTGTCCTTGATATGGGATCCCAGCCATAGCAAAACCTTCTTTGTTTATAGGGGCGGTAACAACTGCATTAAAAATTCCATCTAGAGCATATTGCACAGCTTCTTTAATACATTCTGCG
>CAZBHO010000002.1:22522-22835 GCA_964491945.1 uncultured Verrucomicrobiota bacterium
TTTATTTTGTTTGCCCGGAAGCCACTTAAGTTTACCCTGTAATAGGGGAAAAGATTTGCTGTTAACCACATCAAGAATAGAAACTTTTGGCAATTTTTTGAAGTGAGGCAAGTTCTTGTTCTGTAACTCTATATATGATGGCAAAGGTAGATTAATCTTTTGAGATACCTCTTTAAATATGCTGTATGAGCCTAAAATGACAAACTTTACGTTTCTTCCCCATCTCTTTCCAAAAATTGCTTTCAAGATTATCTCTGGTCCAATGCCACCGGGATCTCCCATCGTTAATCCTAGTAATAACTTACTTGTAGGC
>CAZBHO010000002.1:22856-23609 GCA_964491945.1 uncultured Verrucomicrobiota bacterium
CTTTAAGTAGTGAGCAAAAATTAAGGGTCTATATTTAAAAGCTCAAAAGTATCCAAATCTATCTTGCGATAAAAACAATTACGCGGCATATTATTCTTATTCATTGTGTGGCATATCCCGCCCCTTACAGGAACAACCTTGTAAAGAAGCGAGTTTTGCTCGCAATTTACAAAAGCTTCCTTTAATTCAAAAAACTCACCAGATGTTTTACCTTTTTCCCATAATTCGTTCCTTGATGTACTCCAAAGTATTAGCCTGCGCTTTCTAAAAGCCTCCTTCATTGCTAATTCATTTGTGTAAGCAACGAGAATGACTTCATTTGTAATTGCGTTTTGAATAGCCACAGGGATAACATCAGGTGAAGAGGCAGCAACTTTTGCAATTTTTTTGAAGTCAAGTTTTAATAAATTACCTTCTTCAAGTTCTTTCATAAAATAATACATCCTTTCAATCTGAAATTAAATCTGGCATTAAATAAAGCAATCGTTCTCTTATTGAAGCATCTGTTTGCACCGCAGTTTGAGCAAGCAGTTCTGCTTGTTTAAAATTGCCAGTCTCATAGTTTAATAGAGCCAGTTGCATAATTAATCGCGCCTTTTCTACAGAACTGATGGTAAGATTCCTCACATAAAAGCTTACTATCCTTGTCAGTTGCTGAAGGTTAACATCTTGCCATGGAACAGAGGTTATGGCATAACCACCAACACTAACACTTATTCCTTTTGTGGCATCGGCTTTTACCACATCACAGAG
>CAZBHO010000002.1:23649-32055 GCA_964491945.1 uncultured Verrucomicrobiota bacterium
TTCCTTGAACTTTATAAGCTCTTCAATTCCTTCAGTAGCTCTTTTGAATGCCTGTTGGCTTTCCTCAAAAGTGAAACTATTTTCAATTGCTTTAAGTTTTTCAAGAGCATTTTCAAATTCTTTTTTTGTAAGAATAGCAACATTTTCTGCATTAGCTTTATCTAACAGATCCAATTCTTTTTGGATTAATTTAGGCTTTTGAAGTTCTCTCGCTTTGGCTTCTGCTTCTCTTGCTTTTGCTTCTTCCTGTTTGCGTTTCTCTTCTAGAGCTTTAAGCCTGGCACGCTCTTTTTCTTGAGCCAATCTCCTATCTCTTTCTCTTAGTTCATCTTGAATATCTTCGTAGCTATCTTTTGCATCCTTTAATGCTTTTTCACCAGCAGCAATAAGCGGAGCAATAAGTGTGTTTTTTATAGTAAAAGCCTTGTTAAAAGCTTCTTCCAACTTGTGATAGAAGTTTTCAGCCTGTAGAGAATTGGTTGAAGCCATAACCTGCATTGCATACATATAAGCAAAAGCCTGGTTATCTGAAGCATCACATATTAGAGATTCTATCTGATCCGATATTTCCATCAGTTCGCCAACAGGTTTATTTACAGCGCCTAACTTTAGGGCAAAATTTTTAGCTTCAACACCAAATTTCTTATTAGTTTCCAGTAAACTAATTATATCGGCTGTAATCTTTTCAATGGCATAATAAGTATCTTGAGCACTTATTTGCCAATTTTGAATAGCTTGCTTTTCAGCTTCTTCAGCCTTCTTTTTCTTATAGTGCGAAACGCCAAAGTAAATTCCAGCTATCATAATAAGTGCAGCAAGCCCACTTAAAATGCCTATTATAACATTGCGTCTACTACCATGTAGCTGTCCTGATTTACCAGTTTTTCCTGACATATCCGATAATTGTACTATCTTAGAAATACGAGAAGTCTTGCCCGGTGAAAGAGGCATCCTTGATTCTTCAAGTGCCGACTTCATATCCAAAATTAAGGCAGGCCAGGAAGGATATCTCATAGCAGGATCTTGCTCTAACATCCTGGCAACCATATTTACTGTGGCTCTATGAAATTTGCCTGGGCAGACCTCCTCCAGATTAGGAGCTGGCTGTTTAAGTCTAGCCACCACAACATCTGCGGGAGTTGCCCCCTCAAAAGGCGGCACACCAACAAGCGTCTGGAACAAAGTGGCTCCAAGGCTATATATGTCTGAACAGAAATCAGCAGGTTTCCCTCTTGCCTTTTCTGGAGCGATATAATATGGAGTTCCCCATATAACACCATCTTTTTGTTGCTTTTGCCCAACGCGGCAGGCCAGTCCAAAATCCACAATTTTTGCAAGAACTTCATAATCATTATATGTACGGAACAGTATGTTGGCTGGCTTAACATCGCCGTGTACTAACCCGACATCACTTGCAGCATTCAATCCAAGCGCAATTTGGTAATGTATTTCCAATGCTCTTGTTTCAGGTAAACTCTTTTTGTCTTCAATCAATGCGTCTAATCTTCCGCCAGTTACAAGTTCCATAACAATATAGTATTGTCCTTCATATTGCCCGAAAGAATATATTTGCACAACATTTGGATGATTTAGTTGTGCTGCAGCCTGAGCTTCTCTTTTGAAGGAAGCAACAAATTCAGCATCTTCACTTAATTCTCGCTTCATTACTTTTAAGGCAACCATTCGCCCAAGCTCCTTATCCATTGCTTTATATATTACACCCATGCCACCAGCGCCTAATTTTTTTGCCAGGAGGAATTGTCCAAACTTTGCTGGAACGGTTTGTATAGTGTTGCAATGTGGACAGGCAAAATCAGTAAAAGGCTCTAATGAAGAAACATCCAACGTTGTTCTACACGCTTCATTAGAGCATTTTATACGCGATACTCTTTCAGCTTCAGCTCCACCCTCTGTCTCTTTTAACATCTTCTTTTGCCTCTTTCTTCAAACGTTTTTGCCTTTTATGTTAAAAGAACTTATATATAAACGCAACATTTTTTTGTTATATAAATGAGATGTGCAACCGATATCTGGATTATGTACATTTTATTTTTTTATTGTATTTGAAACGATTCTTAATTACGATTTAAAATAAAAATATGGATAGATTGACATTACAGATTATAAAAGATTTATTGTTATCAAATGGTTTATCTCCATTGGGAATAATTGCTAGTAAAAATGTGGAACCATTGAAATCCATTACGGATGCCGTTTTTCTAGTTGGCGATGGAACTATTCCGTATAATATCAGCTATGCAATAGTATTTGTTGAAAAGGATTTTTTAACAGAATCTTCAATAGAACAAAAAATTAAGAGCTTGCAAGAAAGATGTAATTTTTTCTTGATAAACGGCAAGTTAAATAGTCCTCTTTGTGTAAATAATTTTCCTATAAAAGAATGGGTTAGTGTGGATTTAACAGTTGATGAGCCACTTTTATTGTTTATTAAAAGGAACGGTTCCCATAGCAGTGTTAAACTGAGCAATATATATGGTAAACGCTTTAAATGGCAGCGCACCATAAACCTACAAAATGAAGAGCCATTAAAGTTGGTAACTTTAATGGACTTCCCTGATGATGAAAAATACAATCTGCTTTGTATGGTCTGGTTAAAATATGCAAGAAACAATGCGCCTTATGCTCCAATAGTGATATTTACAAGTAAGGGGCTGAATAAAGCTATAGAAAAATACTGTGAGCGTTTTGAAAATATTGAGGTGCGCCATGCTCTAATTAAGCCTATTAAACATTTTGATCATTATAATCTTGCAGTTAAATTATATAATCTTGCCAATCTTGATTTCCCATTTTTGTTTTTTGATGCGGATGCTATTTTGCTTTCAGACCCTTCTTATTTATGGGAGCGCCGTCATTATAAGCCATGGATAGGAGTGGATGATCAAACTTCAGAATTAAGATTGTGTGCCCCTTTTAGTCATCTTAATTCAGGAATGCAACTTGTGTCAGATCCAGCCTTTTATAATTATGATTTGATTATTAAAAGATTTGAGGCTGGTGGATTGAATTTTATATGCAATGGGGAAGATCAAGCTTTGCTCTTTGATTATTTTAGAGTGCTTGGATTTGATTACCGCCATCCAGAAATAAATGCAGGCTGGAACTGCTGTTCAAGATATTGCAGATTATACAAAGACGAAAAAGGTCTATGGCGTGGGACAACACGGAATTTCCCTCAAAAATATGATGTGCATATCGTCCACTATTGGAATGGTTCATGTCGCCCATGGAACTTAAAGTGTCCACTATATTTTGAGGAATTGGAAATTTTTAAGAAGAACGGCATTCCACTTAAAATGGATAGATCTATCAGTATGAATGTTAATGGTGTGCAACGAAAAGAGGTAAACGGAAACAATAAAATAAAGCTTCAGCTATTAAACGCTAAAGTTGATATTTTGCAAAATGCAGGTCATTCTCCGTTCTATCCCTTAAGAGAAACAGAACTTGAGTTAGTTGATTCGTCAGAAGATGCTGATTTAATATATTGGTATATGGATATTGAAGATCCAAAATTGGACTATAGAAACTTGGTTTATTCAAATTCTAGTTTATTTAAAAAATATCAGGATAAATTTCTACTGTTTGTGCCATCTCGAACAGTCGGTATACTTTATCTCAACAATTCAATTAGCCTCACCCCATATCCAATTTATGATAGGGCAACAAATGCTTTATCAAATGTGTTTGCTATTCCATATGTGCTTGATTGTGTTGATATAGAACTTGTTTTTGACATTGAGTTTATTGAAGAATGCAGAAATATGCAAAAAACTTTTGACCTTTGCTATCCTAAAACGATAGCCACTCTGGTTGCTTCTGGCGTTTCAAAAAATAGCCAGCTTAAATTTTGTGAGCTTAAAATCTTAAGGAAAGAATTAAAAGTTATCAAAAAAGATGTACGCATTAAAATTATGCGAGAGGTTTTTAAGATGATAGCATCTTCTGCATTTTATCTACATTATCATAATGATAATGAATCGCCATTACTCCTATATATTGCTATGCTGTTGGGAACTGTGCCTATTGTTATAGGTTTGAATGATTTGCCTTTTAGTTTGGAAGTTGATTGGCGGAGTTTCAGTGTTTTTCCACAAGGCAATATTCCTCTTGATATGTTGCTTGCGGCCGAGCGTGAACAGTATGCTAACAAGCGAGTTGCAGCAATAAATTTTGGAAACACTTATTGCGCTTTGCCTGCAGGCAACGATAGAATTCTTGAACTAATTAGGAAGCCTTTAAAGCGCTAATGGCTTTCTGGTAGATGGCAGCGCGTAAAACCATCTTTAGTTAATAGACATCGGTTGCATCCAATACATTTGCTGGCTTTTGCTCTGCCTTCTTTAAATAATAATAGCAAGTTAGGTTCACAGATTAATGGGCGGCTCATAGAAATCATATCCACATAACCTTGAGTTAAGGTCTCATTGATAAATTCAAAACTACGGAAGCCACCAACCACGGCAATCGGGATATGGAGCCTGTCTTTGAGCTTTTTGGCTATATCTCTATGATAACCGTCATTTTTGCCCGGCAAAACTCTTCGTTTCACAAGGTCTGCTCTAAACGCCCCTGAAATTTCAAGGAAATCAATCCCTTCCTTCTCAAGTGCTGTGGCTATTTCCAGTGTTTCTTCAACAGTTAGTCCATTTGGCAGATCATCAAAAGCACCGAGCTTAACACCAAGCAGCATTTTATCTCCAATGACAAGTCTCGTTTTTTTGACAACATTGATTAGAAAGGCAGCTCTATTTTCAAGAGAGCCACCCCATTTGTCCTTCCTTTTATTTGTCAGAGGGGAAAGGAATTGACTTATAAGATATCCATGTGCAGCATGTATTTGAACTCCAAAAAAACCTCGCTCTATGGCTTTTGCCGCGCTAGCTGAGAAGGAGTTTATAAGAATCTGGATTTCATTGTCAGTGAGTTCTTTGCCTATCATTTCTTCGCGGTTATTAACAGAAGTTTTGCTCACACAAAATGGCTCTACATCTTCAGGGCATCTTCCTCCGCCATGATTTAGCTGGGCAATAAGTATGCCGCCTGCTTTTCGTATTTCTTTCGTTATATCTTCCCATAGTTTAGCGTTAATATATTGCCCAATTATTGGCATAGTTTCGTATAATTGACCTGATGGATGCACTGCAATGTGCCCTGTAATGATGAGACCGACCTCACCTTTTACCAGATTTATGTATGTATCAATCAGATAATCACGTTCTTTAAGGTTGCCCAAAATCACTCTCTCTGCTGTAGCGCTTCTTATCAGACGACTTTTTATTGTATAATTTCTAATTGTTATTGGTGTAAATATATCCATAAAGTCAGTCCTTTTCTATACAGCAGAATGCATATATATTGGAATAGGTTTTATTTGGTTATCTAATGTTTTTTGAGATATGTATTTATTTGCAAGCAGTCCTAAGGTTGTCGCAAGAGGATATTCTGGCGTTTCCTGTAAATAATGATTGTTAGAGATGCCCTCTTTTAAAATGGGTGCTAGTTTATCCATATCTGGTCCTGCAAGATAAGATGCAGGAATTTGATAGACATCAGAATAGTTTATTAGTGCAAAATCATTTATTGGAAGGATTGCATCTTGTTCGATACGATATGTCCTATACCAAATTTGTTTTCTACGCGCATCGCCAAGGATAGTAATTAACCTGCCTTGTTCATAAAAAAATTTCTGTTGTATCTGGTAAGCCATAACATCAGCAGTACATATAGGCAAAATGGGGGTGTTTGATGGGATTGCAAAACCTTGTATTGTTGCTATTGCGGTACGGAGTCCTGAATAGCTGCCAGGACCTATGCTGACTGCATAGAGTTCTACGTTATTAAAAGACAGCCCGTGTTTTGAGAGAAGCCCACTTGCCAGCAAACTGGGATTTAGTCTTGCTCCAAAAGAAGTGATAAAATCACAGGAAGCCACATGGGTTTCCCCTTGAAATATAGCTATAGAAGCTAGTTTGGTTGAACATTCTAATGCTACAATTAGCATAACTATTCAAACTTTTTTGTTAATTTGATAAAGGCTCTTGCAATTTAACTAATTAAAATGTTTTTGAAAGAAAAAAGTGTTTCTAATTTTAATCAAATCAGCTATAAATAGTTGCCGTGCTTTTTATCATAAGGAAAATGCTCTGGTGAAACATAATGATGTTATTGTAAAAGTTCAAAATGTAAGTAAGCACTTCGGTTCCAATCTTGCATTGGATAATATATCTTTTGAAGTAAAACGCGGTGAAGTGCTTGCTTTGCTTGGGCCAAATGGAGCGGGGAAGACAACCACCTTGCGTATTTTGACAACCATCATTGCGCCAGATGCTGGGTATGTTTTTATAAATGAAAATGAGTTTTTTGATGATCCTTTAATATTTAAAAAGAAAATTGGATACTTGCCGGAAAACGTCCCGCTTTATCCTGAAATGAGAGTTGATGAATATCTTATTTTTAGAGCCAACATAAAAGGGGTGCCATCTCGTAAAATAAAGCAGCGATTAAGAGAGGTGAAGGAGAAGTGTGGACTTGAGGAGACTGGCAAAAGAATTATAGGGCAGCTTTCTAGAGGCTTCCATCAGAGGATTGGGCTTGCTGATAGTTTAATTCATGAGCCAGAGCTTATTATAATGGATGAGCCTACAATCGGACTTGATCCAAATCAGATTCGGGAGGTTCGTGAGCTCATACGTTCTCTTAAGGGAAAACATACTATTGTTTTATCAACGCATTTTCTTAATGAGGCAGAAGCTATATGTGATAGGATGGTGATTTTGAATAAGGGACGTGTTGTGGCTTCTGACACACCAGAAGCACTCTCTGGCTTACTTATGGGGTACGATCGACTTGTGTGTGAGATCTATGCAAGAAAGGATTTATGCCTTGCCGAACTAAAAAAACTACCACATATAATCAAAGTATATGTGGCCGATAAGGATGGAGCCATAGAGGACATAGAAAATACCGGTTCTGAATGGACACGATATATCATAAATTGTACTAAAGGATTTGATTTGCGAGAAGAGATTTTTAAATTGACTGTTGCTAATCACTGGAGCATGCGGGAATTGAAGAGAGAAACGATTGATCTGGAAGAGGTTTTTGTTACAATCACGATGGAAGGTATGGAGGAAAAGAAATGAGAGGATTTATTTGGCTTTTAAAGAGGCAGATAAAAAGCTATTTGCTTTCTCCATTTTTTTATCTTTTAATGGCACTATTTTTACTGGTGGCAGGCTTTAATTTTACACAGTTATTACGAGAGAGCGTTGCTATTCCGTTGCGAGCAGGTGATATTTTATTTGCTTCTGTTTATTTGTGGCTGATGTTGATAGTTGTTGTTGCTTTGTTGACGATGCCTCTTATCGCCGATGAAAAAAAAAGCAGAACGTTAGATACCTTACTATCAGTTCCTATTACGGAAACACAAATAATTCTTGCAAAATATGCTGCCGCCTTAATCGCTTTTTTCGTGATTGTGGTTCCTATCATGACATATCCTTTTATAATGAGATTTTATTCTGAAACAGGGAACATCCCAGATTTAAAGCAGGTTGCTGCAGGTTTCTTGATACTATTTTTGGTGATTTCAGCTTATATTGCACTTGGGCTTATGGTATCTGCTTTAACAAAAAATCAGGGCATCGCCGCAGCATTGAGTTTTACAATAATGGGCAGCATCTTCTTTTCGGATATATTGCAGAATTTATTTAAAAGTGAAGCTGTGAGGGAAGTGATAAGTTATTGCTCAATCATTCAACATATAACTGATTTTGCTAATGGCGTGATTGACTTAAGAGTTCTGGTGCTATATCCAACACTTACAGGGCTCCTACTGTTTATTGCAGTTAAAATTTTACGCTTAAGAATGTGGACATAACGCAATGGATGTAAGTAGAAAAAAGTTAAAATTCTTTATGCTTATAAATGAGCTCGTAGCCATTTTATTGGCAATAGGAATCGTTGTGCTCCTGAATAAAATTATATCAGATCATTTCTTCAGGATAGATGTTAGTTCGGAACAATACTATACGCTATCTAATGCAACGAAACAGCTTTTAGCCAAATTGGATAAGGATGTTAAAATAATAGTCTTCACAAGTTTTGAAAATGAGCTTTTGCCTGAAATACGAAGTCTTCTAAAAAATTATGTTGCAGAATCTTAAAATTGAATACGTTGACCCACACCGCCAGCCAGCAAGAGCAAAAATGCTTACCATGCAATATGATATTCAGGAGCCCGACGATATTATTATTGATAATGGCATCAATAGAGTATTCATCCCTATATCCAAAATGGCAGATTATGATTTAACTCCTATGCTTTCCGGCAATCCGAAGGTTATGAAGGTTTTTAGAGGTGAACAAACCATATCTTCGGCT
>CAZBHO010000002.1:32071-32423 GCA_964491945.1 uncultured Verrucomicrobiota bacterium
CTGCTCTTTTAAATCCCAAACAACCTGTTGTTTATAGCTTTTATAAAAAGGCAGAGCGAAGATTCGATAATTTTGATCCTTATTACGGCTATTCTGCGCTTGCAAAATTGCTGGAACGCTTGAATATATCGGCGCGCTCCTTTAGTTTTGCAGATTCACCATCAATACCACAAGATTGTTCGCTCTTGGTGATAGCTGGGCCCAAACATCCATATACTGATAGTGAACTTTCTATAATTGCTAAATATCTTGAAAATGGTGGAAGATTGCTTGTGATGCTGGATCCTTTTTCAGAGACCAATATTGATAAGCTTCTAGAAAAGTGGGGGGTAAGGTTACAGAGTGGGAGGAT
>CAZBHO010000002.1:32439-47177 GCA_964491945.1 uncultured Verrucomicrobiota bacterium
AGGATTGTTGATAAACGGACCTTAACAGGACAGGAGATACTTGTAAATAAGTATGGGAAGCATCCTATCACAGACAAATTGCAATCTGTTACAACAATATTTTATTTGCCACGTTCTGTTGAGCCAATTTCTATTGATACTAGTTCTGATGTAGTTTCTGATAAGCCTAAAGTATCTATTCTAGCAATGTCCTCTCCTGAAAGTTGGTTAGAAACTGACTATGAGCAGAACCCAGCTAAATATGATCAGGGCAAGGATAGGGCAGGTCCTTTGCCAGTGGCAGTGGCTGTGGAAAAAGGAGCTGTCAGTAAAGAAAATGTGGCTTTAAAACCAACTCGTATCGTGGTTTTTGGCGATACAAGTTTTGTGGCAAATGGCGTATTAATGAAGGGTGGTGGGGCTGATTTAGTTTTAAATGCTATAAGTTGGTTACTCGAAAGAGATGAGGGATTTAATATCCCTGCAAAATCGCCATTTTATTTTAAGCCTTTAATAGAGGTGAAATCGTTTCAATATATAACTTTATTCACTATTGGTATAATGCCCTTTTGCGCTTTGTTTATTGCTGTCATTGTATGGTTGATGAGGAAAAGATGATAGAAAAAATTAAAGATACTTTCTTGCTTGTGTTTATGTTTATGATTTTATTAGGAATAGTTCTGGTGGATAGACACGCTGGCTGGAAAGAAAAAAGAAATGCTGTAAAAGAAGGTTCTCTACTTTTTTCATCTGCCCCTTTAAGGATAAATCATTTTTCACTCACAAGAGGAAGTTTAACTATTGAATGTATTTTGGAAAATGAAAGGTGGATAATAAAGCAACCATTTCGTTGCCGTGCAAATAATGAAAAAATTGAGCAGTTGATTTCTGCCATATTTTCGTTACGATGCATTGATGTTATTACGCTTTCGCAACAGAAAATAAGAGGGGTATCTCCAGCACAATATGGCTTTTCCCCATCTTCCATTAAAATCAACATAGCAAGTGATGATAAAAAATACAAAATTCAAATAGGGGATCTTTCACCAACAAAAAATAGCTTGTATGTGATGCAAGAAAATAGTGACGATATTTTCGTGGTGCATACCAATATTATTGGCCTTTTACCGGTAAACGTTGAGGCCTTAAGAGATGAGAAGTTAGTTTCTGGAACTCCAGATACAATCAACAAAATAGAAATCCAGAAATTAAATGCATCTCCTCTTCAAATAGTTAAACATCATAACGAATGGATTATAGTCAAACCATTCTTTGCAAGGGCAGATTGGTTCAAGATTAAAACTATGCTTGATTCCTTCTTTAAGATGAAAATACTTTCGTTTGTGTCAGAAACAATATTAGCGGAAAATATATACGGGATAAGCGATGATGAATATCTTTTAAAGGTAACGCTTTCTTCACCTGAAACAGAAACGCTTTCTATTATTTTTGGCAGGACTTCAGCACGTATGCCTGATGCTATATATGCAAAACGTTCTGATGAAACCTCTATCATGTTGATTAATGGGGCATTTGTAAGAGATATCTCGGAAGGACTAAACGCTGTAGTAGATTCACATATTTTGTTTTTACCGAACGATATAATAAATTATGTGTCCTTGAGCGATAATAAAATGAGCCTAACACTCGAATTGTACGATAAAGATGGCATTAAAGATTGGTTCATTACTGATCCAATTAATGCTAAAGCAGATCAGGTTGCAGTGAATAAATTGTTGACACAGTTGAATAATCTAAAAATTATGGGTTTTTATGAATCAAACGATAAGGCTGTTTTTAAAAATAATAAAATACTTCTAAAGATTACTGTCGGGACAGATGAGACCTTTGATGGAATTACAAAAAATGTTTCTTTAAAGCAAAGTGTTTCTACTAATCAGTCGCATTTACCAAAAACTGTAAGAACACTTTTAATAAGTCCTTCAACACAAGATACTGCGATTGCAAACGCTACCTTTGAAGGTGAAACACTTGTATATACCTTATCCCTTTCAGCTCTTTCATCCTTGCAAATTAACCCTGCATTTTATCAGGATAAAACTATCTTTTCTATACAACCTGACAAAATAAGAAGAGTTATCATTCGGAAGAACAAAGAAGAATATGCCTTCTCCAAAACAACAGAAGGCAAATGGCAACAGGATAAGCCTTTTGACCGCAAGTTGAATATTCACTATCTTTCGGATCTAATCAATAAACTTACTCAATTAAAAGCAGCAAGATTTGAACAATCTGGAGGTAAAACACTCTCAATTTTTGGGTTGAGTGAGCCATCATTCAGTGTAACGTTGATGCTGGATGATGAAGCAGATGTTTTTCAAAAGACCATCCTGATTGGTGGATTGTCTGATGATATGTTGTTTTATTCTATGATCAAAGGGCAGGACACTATTTTCCTGTTAGATAAGACGTTAGTGGAAACAATATCTTTAATTGTGCCATAATTGTATAGAGTTTAACAGTGGGTACAAAATCATATATATCGCGCATATTTGGAGTCTTAAAATATCCTTTCCTTGCTTTATGCGTTTTCTTGCTACTCATCTTGTTTTATCTTTCTAAACATGGTTTCCCAGAATGGATAGTACGAGAAGTTGAAAGAAAAACACAATTGCAGGATCTAGTGTTTACAATAAAAGGTATTAAATTTGATGTATTTCAAGGTATTATACTCGAAGATGCCAGATGTTATCTGAGAGGAGAGGCAATTGATCCTATATTCAAAGCAGAAAAGCTTATAATAAATGTCAGCTCTCTTTTTAGAGTTCATGAAGATAAAGCATCTTACTACCATTACTATCATCTTACGCTTTACAAAGGTAGTATGTTAATGCCTATTTCTAAAATTGATAATTTAAAATATCCTTCTACCGGGGATGAGATGTCACTTGTTATCAGCAATATATCAGGTGAGTTGTTTTTTGCTCCAGCAACAGGAATACTTTTGTGTTCAAATGTATCATTTTCTGGACATGGTTTTAATGTAAAAGCGCATGGTTCATATATCTTGCCTGTTAGAAGAGAATCTGCTGTATTTCCTTCCGGAACTAATGCATCATTACAGGCATCCACCACTAATCCAGAACAGCTTCCTTCTATTAAAATTTCTCATTACATTAAAACAACGCTTGATATACTTTCGAAAATCACTAATAGTGCCAGCGTTTTGAATGCTGACCTCTACTTCCATCTAGATAATATTACCCCAAAAGATAATAAAGTGGAGGTGTCTCTTATAGCTAAAAATTGTATTTATCATAATATCGCTATACAGCTTTGTATGTTTAAGATCCTTTTATCCGATCAAAATGCTATATTCAACATATCAGTCAATAACGCTAAAATCAACGATTTAATCTTGAATAATATAGTCGCTGAAGGAAGTGCTGATAAATTTACAATACGTTGCGAAGAGCTTGTTTCTACGGTTGATACTAATAGACCGGAAGATGTAATACGAGGCAGATTTACTGTTTCGCTAACTAATATACCAACCTTTGTCGGTGATTTTTATGGTGATTTCCTGCCTCACAAATTGACAAATATTTTTCAGAATGAATACTATGAAAACATTATTAAAAATCTTGCTTTTGAAATGGATTCACCATCATTCAAAGGACGTGTTCTTCTCTCTATTCACTCCAATATCATAGCCGATATTGATGGAGAAATTCAAGCCGATCACACAGTTTTCAGAGGAATTACAAACGACTTCGTCAATGCTAAAATGCATATTGTAACCTCTAATGAACACATAAAAACTGCATCTATAAAACGATTTTTAATAGTTCGTGAGAATCAGATTGCTTCAGGGGTGTTTAATATCATCCCAGAGACAGGCATTCTTAATTTTTCTGCCAGTTCTTCATTGCTCCCATATAATCTACTTTATATGCTATTTGGCTCAAGTTTTAATTTTATTAATAATATCTCTACGGAATCTTCCTTCTTTATTACAGGATTAGGTTCTCTGGATTACTTGCATCTAGAGAATAATAATGTGGATTTTACAATAGAAGCAAGGAAGTTAGTCTGGTGTAACTTGCCTTTTGAGAATTGTTTTATTCAAGCAAACGTTAATGGAAATACTATTCTATTTCCTTCTATAGAGGCTATGCTTGCTAGAGGTATCTTGAATGCTTCTGCAGAAATTAATTTCGCAGATCATACTTCTAATCATACGTTTTTCTTAGAGGCTTCTTTACAGGATGCAGATTGTAAAAACTTTTTATGTAATCTACTCTCATCTAGACAGGATATAATTACACGCGGTAGATTTAATGCCATGCTTCAGTTGTCAGGTAAATTGGATTCGCTTAATTCTATAGTAGGGGGAGGATTTTTCACTATAAAAAACAGCGATATCCTTAAAATACCTTTATTTACAGGCTTTTTTCACCATCTAGGCGGTATTATACCAGGTGTAAAAAATCTTTTTCAGGAATCTAATATGGAAGCACAATTTACGATAGTTAATGGCAAAATTTTATTTAGACATATTACTATTGATGGAGATATTTTCTCCTTGCGTGCATCAGGAAACATTGATTTTGATGGGAAACTTGATTTTAATGTGCAACTTACTTTACTCAAAAAGGAGACACTTGTTGGCACCCTTGTGCAATTTGCTTTAACACCTTTAAGTAAAGCTTTAGAATTTAAATTAGAAGGTTCTATAAAGGAACCAATGTGGCGTCCTGTCTTTATCCCAAATGAATTGATGCCTAAACAGGAATAAGTGTAGGTTCTATATTTTGATCTTATTCCCAGCTTGTAATATCGTAATCCACACTGCTCACGCGATCAGTAATTATCGCAAAAACGCCAACAGGAACCCTAATTGTTTTGCCTTTATAAGTTATGTGATTATCGTAATCGTGATCAAAAATTACCTTATAGGCACGCCATTTTGATTGATTATCTGGTGGAGAAAAAAGATCAAGTGCGCCAAAACTTTCATCCCATCCAGGATAATTAGTCTGGTAATTCCTAAATTCAAAATATACGGTACCATACTTTCCAGTGAGCATGCTGTAATATGCCCCAGCTATATCGTGTGGATTGCCGTCGTTTACTTCTGATGGCCACGTTTTCTGATCCATTAGATAATTACGGTATGCTGCTGCTATATATCTGACTTCATCTTTAACTCTTGCTATACGCGCTTTATCCCTGATGCTCATATAGCTTGGAACAGCAATCCCTATAAGAATTGCAATTATTGATACCACAACCAATAATTCAAGAATAGTAAACGCATTTTTGTTATATGTATCTTTTTCCATTTTTGTCTACCAATTTGTAACTATATAATCCATACCGTTAGAACAAATATAGCGCAGCTTTTTACTGGAATATGGATCAACTGCTTGATAGCGAACAATAGGATACCCTTTTATTTGTTTGTAAGATACTTCTCTTATATTGCCATTTCGGTCGTAAACTTTAACCTTGCCTGTTAATTCTTCTCCTGAGTAATCTTCTTTTGTTACTACAAGAACAGCATATTGATCAAAATCCATAAAAGGTCTTTTCCCCTCCTCCAACTGGCGTAAGCAAAGTGGATAAGTGAGAGAATAATCCACTTGAATACTACTACCCATATAGGGAATTGTTTCAACAGGATTTGCAGCCAGATCAATTGGCCCCATTGCTATACCTACAGGATTCGTAGGCCTATTATAGTTTGTCGAATAGTGATTTGGATTTCCTATTATCGGATATTCCCCATAAATTGACCTGTATTCTTCCAATGCACTTTTAATTTTTGTAAGATAAATATTTTGTCGACTTTTCTTAGCTTTCTCAGCAGCATATTTGGTAATGCCTATCGTAAAACCACCAAGAATGGCTATAATAAGCATTACTACCAACAATTCTATCAGTGTGAAAGATGCCGTAGAGTTCTGTATTTTTTCTTTTTTCATAATTATTTTCCTAGCATAAAATTATAGGAAATTTTATTAGAGCTAACTATGCCAACATGTCCATCGAAAGCTAGATAACTTGCGCCTCTACCATCATCAGCAGGATGATAGAAACCAACTTCTGTAAGCCACCATGCATTTGTCCACTTTGGATCGCCTTGATTATGGTTCACAGGTCTATTGGTTGTTGTGAACATCCAGTTTGTATAGCCAAGATATGCTTCCCAGCCATCTTTTGCATTCCAATCCATAAAAGCGATAGCATTTGGATTTATATCCTTTTGATGCTTGTAAATTATCAATGGATTGATACCATAGGTGGTAAAACGTCTAGAGTTAATTTCATAATAATCACCTGTCCATGCTTGCTGAAAATCAAACCTATCGTATGTGCTTCCATCAGGTAAGGTAACCAATTGCCATCCTTTAAAATTTGGACTACGTGGATCAAAGAAGTTTCCGTTTTTCTTTATATCCTGAAGCACCACAGGACATGCACGAATTGGCGCAATGCCAGCTGATAGATTAGAAAGACTAATTCCTTGATATGGCACATAGGTGTAAATTATACTATAATACCCGTGAGGACTAGCCGTAAGGTATGTGCCTGCTCCTGCACTTTGTTCTGCTATTTTATCGGCAATACCTGCCAATCCATAATCATCTGGGTTCCCCTTAAAACTTTCATGAAATTTTTCATCAGCGCTGGCCCCACCAGGCCCTGGATAAACGAAATACCCTTCATAATCCTGCATGTATTGCCCAACAGCTTTGCCAATCTCTCTTAAATTATCCTGGCATTGAGTAAGTAGTGCATGCTCCTGAAATTTCCGCAAATTCGGCAAAAGGAGTCCCACTAATCCAGCAATAATAGCAATTACAACCAGCAATTCAACCAAAGTAAATGCGTTATTAAAAATTTTTATTTCTACCTGTTTTGAAAAATGACTCATCAACATGGAACATTTCTTTGATTAGTTAATAAAAATTCTATAATCCTTATACATTAAAATCAATAAAAAAAAATTGACTTTTCTTTTTGATTGAATATATATAAGAGCAACTTTTTAAAGGAGGTGAGATATCGAAAAAAAATAATATTTTTAAAACTATTCAAGTGTTATAAAACAAACTCAAACTCATTAAATCAAATTCACAAACAATAATCACAAAATAAGAAAGGAAGTAAGAAAATGAAGTTTTTACTGGTATTAATTCTTGGATTAGCGATTGCACTTTCATCTAACGTTTTTGCGGGAGGCAAAGAAGAATGTAAAGAAAGCCATAAGGAACATAAAGAAAAAGCCGCTGAGGGCAAGAAAGCAGATAAACCTGAAATGTGCGAAATGAAAGTTACTGGTAAAGTGACAAAAGTTGAGTGTGGCAAAGATAAAGAAGGCAAGGATAAACCATGCAAATGCGTTATTACCACAGCTGAAGGTGAAACAGTTACAGTGTGGTGCGCAGATAAAGATAAAGCCGAGCAGCTCTCAAAGTGCGAAGGCAAAGATGTTTGTATTACAGGTAAGGGTATAGAGAAGAAAGATAAAGAAGGTAAATCCCATAAGGTGATTAAATCAGTTGATAAAATAGAGGAAGCCCCTGCCGCTCCTGCACCTGAAAAATAAATATAGAAATTGGTTAAAAACTATATGAAGAAAAGCTCTTCGTAAGAAGGGCTTTTTGTTTTGCTTATTCTAGGGACAAAAAACGTATATTTACCTTTTGTGTAAATGGCACCCTATGAGTGCTGTTTAACCTATTAAAGTCTATATATAAATTACGCTAATTGCGTATTTTCTTGTAGAAACGTATTATTGCAGGTGTGATGTCAGTAATAGACTTGGTGTCTTGTTTTATAATATGGCTTTTTTCCCCAATAACAATAAGCGGAACATGGTTTGTAGTGTGTGTGCTTCTTGTAATATCTTCTATATTGCCGTGATCGCTAGTTAAAATAAAAATATGCTTTTTCTCTTTTAGAAACCAATAGAACAACTCACTGAAGAATTCATCAAACTCTGTTAACACTTTTTGAATGAAGGTTTGATCCAATTTATGTCCAGCGCGATCTGTGAGAAAATACTCGAAGAACGTAAAATCATACTGTTTAAAAATGTTAAGCAAATGTCTGGCTGCCTTTCTTGGGGATATTTTTTTTCCTGTATACCCACGTTGGAAAAGTGTCTCTCTTGTTAAGTCCTGATATACAGCATCATTTTTTATCATTTGGTTTATATCTCTTACTCTACCAAAAGCCGATAGTGCAGCCACACTTGTGACAGAAAGGAACCTTCTTTTTTTTACTTCCTCCATATCATTCGTAAAGTATGCATTAGCAAAGGTGGATGTTTTGCCTATTTCTTTTAACTTAAGAAAAATGTTTTGAGTTTCTATTATGTTTTTTAACTTTGTATTTGGGAAACCTTCTATGTGTCTTCCGAGCATTTTGGCTGCATTTACACCTGTTAAAATAGCAGTTTGTCCTGTTGCGCTTTGAGGAATGCCTTGAATGCCCATTGTGGCATCTATTGGCTTGGCATATTTTTTAATGGCATTCCAGAGGTTAGGGGCAAGATGTTTATGAAATGGGCTCTTTTTGAAGAGAGCTTTTCCTTTTGGAATGCCAAGCCCATCAACAAATAGAAAGAGAATTTTTGGTGAAGAGCCTGATTTTAATTTTGCTTTTGATGTGCCCTTCACAACTAACTGTTTTTACGTTCCTATTTTTTCAATACCTTCTTGAACTCTCTAGTCATAACTGGCAAAACTTTGAATAAATCGCCAACTATGCCATAAGTTGCATATTTGAAAATAGGCGCATCAGGATCTTTGTTTATCGCTACTATTATATCAGAGCTAGACATCCCGGCAAGATGCTGTATTTGCCCACTGATTCCACAGGCAATATAGATTTTTGGACATACGGTTTTACCTGTTTGTCCAACCTGATGAGAATATGGAATCCAGCCGGCATCCACAGCTGCACGTGAAGCGCCAACACCTGCGCCTAACACTTCAGCAAGCTCACGAACCAGAGCAAAGTTTTCTGGCGCTTGTAATCCGCGTCCACCTGAAACTATTATGTTGGCTTCTGCTATGTTCATAGTTGTCTCTTCTTCAGGCACGAACTTAAGGCGTTTGGCTCTTGAGTTTAGGAGCGCTACATCCAGCAAATGTGTAATAACCTCTCCTGTTCGAGATGAGTCGATAGGAGCTTCTTTCATAACTTTATGGCGCACTGTTGCCATTTGTGGACGAGTGTTAGGGGTTATGATGGTTGCCATTATGTTGCCACCGAATGCTGGACGTGTCTGTAGCAGAAGCTTTTTTTCTGGATCAATGGCTAGTCCAGTGCAATCCGCTGTAAGCCCTGCGTTTACAGGAACTGCAACACGGGAACATAAACTGCGTCCTATTGTAGTTGCACCGCACAGGACAATAGAAGGTTTTTCTTTGTTTATCAAATCAATCAGCGCAGCCGCATAGCTTTCATCTTGAAAAAACTCCAGTTCTTTTTGATCAAGAACGTAAACTTTATCGGCGCCACGTTCTATTAAGAATTTTGCTTTATCTGTTATCTGGTAGCCAAGTAGAACAGCACATAACTTTTCGCCCAATTGATTGGCAAGTTTCCTGCCTTCTCCAAGCAATTCATATGTGATAGATTGGATAACGCCTTCTTTTTGTTCAGCAAATACCCATACGTCTTTGTAAGCACTTAAATTGGCAGATACCGTATCAGCTTTCTTTTTAAGCTCAATAGCATCAAACTTACATGCTTCAACGCAAGCTCCGCACAGAGTACATCTATTAAGATCAATAACGGCAAGTTTATCTTTTAACGTAATTGCTCCAAATGGGCATGCCTTTATACAAAGTCCACAGCCAACACATTTATCTTCAAGAACTTTTATTAAACTTTCCTGCATATCTCTTTTTCCTTTCTGCCTTTTAACAATTAAGCCATTGTTGCAATAACGGTATCTTTAAGCTTTTCCACTATCTGCGGCACAATTTCTTCAGGTTCACCTTTGAATATCTGACCACCTTGTCGTGGTGGGGGATTAAAAATTTTTACTACTTTGGTGGGGGAACCTTCCAATCCTATTTTCTTCGGATCACAGCCAAGATCCCCTGCTTTCCAAATAGTGATCTGTGCTTTCTTGGCGGCAAGCTTGCCTTTAAGAGATGGAATGCGTGGCTCATTGATCTCTTTTACAACAGTTATAAGGCACGGAAGAGGAGCCTTGATGGATTCATAGCCTTCTTCCAGCAAACGTTCTGCGATAATTTTTTGATCGTTTAGTTCTTCTATTTTTTTTACGTATGTTATCTGCGGCAAATTGAGATGAGCTGCAATGCCAGGACCAACCTGAGCTGTATCACCATCAGATGCTTGTTTACCGCATATAATTAAATCAACCTTCTCAAGTTTCTTTATTGCCATAGAAAGCGTGTAGCTTGTTGCCCATGTGTCGCTCCCTGCAAAAGCCCTGTCACTCAAAAGGATTGCTTTATCACATCCCATAGAGATTGCTTCACGCAGTGCCGCTTCCGCTTGCGGTGGCCCCATCGTGATTACCGTAACCGTTCCACCTTTTTTCTCCTTTATACGCACTGCTTCTTCTATAGCATACATATCAAAAGGATTAACAATTGATTGCACACCTTCTCTAATTAAAGTATTAGTTTTAGGATCTATTTTTACTTCTGTAGTGTCTGGAACCTGTTTTATGCAAACTACAATATGCATATGTTTAACCTTTCTTAAAGGAACTTTATCTGCTTCGTTTCCCAAAAAAACATCTCTTCAATTATCAATTTGTTCAATTTAATGCAACTGATTTTTTTATCTTTGTGATAAGAAAATTCAAAATAATTAGGGAATAAAAAAACTTGCATTTTTTTTATAAGCTATTAAACATTTAGGCGTTTTTATTTGGAGATAGAAAGGATTTGTGATCAATGTATTCAGCTTCAGATTTAAGAAAAGGATTAAAAGTTGAAATAGAAGGTAAGCCCTATATCATCACAGAATTTAACTTTGTAAAGCCGGGCAAAGGCGCAGCAATATATAACTGCAAGATGAAGAACTTGATTGATGGCACAACTCTTACAAAAAGCTATCGTTCAAATGATAAAATAGATGAGCCTAATCTTGAAGAACGCACAATGAGATATTCTTATAAAGATGGCGATAATTTTGTTTTTATAGATGCAAATTATGAACAAATAAATGTGCCATCTTCCGTGCTTGGTGATCAGCAGTATTTTCTTTCTGAAGATCTTGAATGCCGTATCCTTATACATAACGGCACTCCTGTTGCCGTGGAATTACCCACTTTTGTGGAAAAGGAAATCGTCTGGACAGAGCCCGGCGTTAGGGGCGATACCGCCACAAACGTAATGAAGCCAGCAAAGATTGAAGGTGGGTTTCAGGTGCAGGTGCCACTTTTTGTTAATCAAGGTGATGTAATCAAGATAGATACGCGTACAAGTACTTATTGTGATAGAGTTAAAGTGGCAAAAGGATAAGAGGTGAATCATTCTCTTTTTTCTTTGAAAAAGAGTTTTGAGCTGCGTTCAAAACTAAATCAGGCTATAAGAGAGTTTTTTCTTGCGAGGGATTATATTGAGGTAGAAACTCCTATAATGATACTCACTCCAGCCCTTGAGTTGCATATAGATGCAATTCAAGCTGATAAGTTTTTTTTAAGGACATCTCCTGAACTTTATATGAAACGGCTCCTTGCTAATGGCTTTGAACGTATTTTTCAAGTTGGAAAATGTTTTAGGAATGGGGAATTTGGTAGAATGCATAATCCAGAATTTACAATGCTTGAATGGTATAAGGTGAATACGGACTATTTCGGTATTCTTGATGAGACAAAAGAATTGATTGTTTTTTTGGCACAAAAGATACTTGATGCCACAAAAATTAGGAAAGAAGATGGCACATATATTGAGCTTCAAGAAGAATGGCATATATTTTCAATATCGGATGTTTTTAAAAAATATGCTGGATGGGATCCGCTTACACTGACTGATGAAGCCGCACAGGAGCGTTTTGATGAAGATCTTGTCAACAAGATTGAGCCAGCACTCCCTAAAGATAAGCCTGTTGTCCTATACGATTATCCATTCTGGCAAGCAGCACTTGCAAAACTAAAAGATGATAATCTGCGAGCAGAACGCTGGGAGCTTTATATCAATGGTATAGAGCTTGCCAATGCGTTTTCTGAACTTTGCGATTATAGTGAACAAAAAAAGCGTTTTGAAGAGTGCGCCAAAAAGAGGGGAGAGGCAGGACGCAATGTTTACAAGCTTGATGAACACTTCCTTGATGCACTACAAAAGGGATTGCCACCTTCGGCCGGAGTAGCTCTTGGGATAGATAGATTGCTTATGCTTTTTGCGGCCTGCACTTCTTTAGACGAAGTAATACCTTTTAGAAATGAATAAATTCCTATTTATCACTATTAACAAAGGATCCCTCCATAAAACATTATTAATTTTGTTAACTTACTTGGTGTCTGACACCAAGTATCTTATTTATTTTTGATCTATTGATTTTGTTATGTTTTTTACTACGTCAGGGTTGGAAAGAAAATGTAAATGGACGTATGAAGCTAGAATATTCCCCAATTTAAATCCTACATTATGTTTTTCTCCTGAACCGCTATATCGTGCCTGAAAGGGGGGAATAAGTGGTCGTCTTGAAGTTGGTGTTGCTTCTGACCAATGGAATTCATGCCCACGAAGGATAGTACCTTTCCTTCCAAATATTGTATTGCACAGCGTTTTAATTTCAACATATCCAAGCATTTTTAATTTTTTATTCATTATACTGCGAATCGGCAGCAATCCACACATTTGCCAGCTTTTAGAGTTACTATCTATTAACTCTTTGCCCAAATACATTAAGCCGCCACATTCTGCGTATATAGGGATGTTTGTAGAGTGTTTTCTGATATCGGCTATAATTTTCTGGTTTTTTGATAATTTTTCGGCAAAAATTTCAGGGAAACCACCGCCTATATATATGAATTTAACATTTTCGGGTAACCTCTTACTTCTAATAGGAGAAAAAAATACGATCTTCATTCCATTCTCTTTTAAAAGTTGAATATTATCTTCATAATAAAAGTTGAAAGCTTCGTCATAAGCTATAGCGATATTAATCTTTCTTTTTTGGATTATATTCAATGTTTTTAAAGAGTTGTCAGATGATGGTAAAGTGGTTTTAGAACGTCTAATTATGCTCTTTGTATCAATATATTGTTCAATCATTTTTGCTAATATCTTAATTTGCCGTTTAAGTCTTTCGTTTTCAAAGGATGGAATTAGCCCTAAATGACGTTCTCCAATTTCAAATGCATTATTTCTTGGAATGGTTCCTAATAAAGGTGGCAATTTTGCATTTTTTAGCGCCATAGCCAGTATCTTTTTATGTTTAGGCGAAGAAACATTATTTGCCACCACACCTATCATGTTAATATCCTTGCAAAATTCTTTAAAACCTTTTACCAGAGGAGCTATTGATTGTGCCATTGACTTGGCGTCTATAACAAGAATTACGGGAATTTTTAGCAATGCCGCTATTTGTGCGGTTGAGCTTTCTGGAACAGCAGTTTTTTTATTAGAAAAAATTCCATCAAACATTCCCATTACGCCTTCAATAACAGCCGCATCGGCACCAGCCAGAGCGTTTGTAAAAGAATAACGAATGCCTTTTTCCCGCATCATCCAAAAATCTAAATTTTTTGCTTTTCTGCCAGCGGCTTTTGAAAGATAGGAGGAATCTATATAATCTGGTCCACACTTAAATGGCTGGACTATCAATCCTTTTTGTTTAAGCAGTTTTATTATTCCCAGAGTAAATGTGGTTTTACCACTTCCAGAATGTGGGGCTGCAACGCAAAAAGCAACTATTTTATTGTTTTTCATAGTTTATATCCACGTGGCGTAATAAGTAAGCCATCAATAATTTTTGTTTCCCTATTGCCAACTATAACGGTTGTCCGCATATCTATTCGTTCTTTTGGCATATCTTTTAGCAGCCCTACCCAAAGCTCCTCATCAGGTTCTCCTGCATTTTTAACGAAAGCTGCTTTTGTTTTCCCCCCATATTTTTCAAGAAAAATCTGCACCGCTTTATCAAGCAATTCAATTCTTGAGTGGCTGCGCGGGTTATACAAAGCGCACACCATATTTGCTTCTGCAATTGCTTTTAATCGTCTTAAAATAATCTTTTTTGGTGTTAATAAATCCGAAAGACTTATAACAGCAAAGTCATTAGTAAGCGGTGCTCCTATTTTAGCTGCAGCCTTAATGGCAGCGGTAAGTCCGGGAATAATGTGAAGATTAACATCTTTTATCTTAAGAGTGTGTTTAAGTTCAATAACTAAAGAAGCCATTCCGTATATGGCAGAATCACCAGAGCATACTATGGCAACCTTATTACCTGCTTCAGTAAATTTCAACGCTTTAGTGCACCTCTCTATTTCTTTGCCCATATCACTCTTAATGACCTTTTTTCCGTTAGTCAACCAACTGATTTGTTCACAGTATTTCTTATATCCAATTATTATATTTGCCGATGCGATGGCTTTTTGCGCTTCTAATGTTATACCATAAGGTGTTCCATCGCCTATGCCAACAACGCTTATCTCCTTGTCTTCAGAAATATGTTTAGGAAACTTAAGCTCTGCAGCTGCAAGTGTTAGGTTAGGATATTTAACTTTAGGAATAATCAAATTACTATTAGCCGAAAAGATTGCAGCAGCCTCAGCCACCGATGGACTACCT
>CAZBHO010000002.1:47252-56321 GCA_964491945.1 uncultured Verrucomicrobiota bacterium
AAAAATTCTATTATCAGATTTTTTTCTTTTGCGTATTCAATCAGCCCTGTTTCATCCCTTTTTAAATCGATTGTGGCTATTTTACATATCTGCCTGATTGCAAGAAAATGAGAATTCAAGAAACAATCAATACTTTGAGCTATTTCTTCCTTTGATGCGCCTCTATTACAACCTATGCCAAGAACGATCTGCTTGCGTTCCAATTTCAAGCAGGGCAGACTTTCTGGTATTTTGATAGAAGAGAGTTCTGATTCAAGAGCAACGAGCCCGTCGCATTTTTTTAGGTCTTCTTCATTGCGTATTGAGAATACGTTTTTGTTGTTTTCATAGAGCTTGATTATTGGCTCATACGGAATTAATAATCCTATCTTTTTGTTCTTGAGCAGATAGCTATTCAAAACTTTTATTTGTTCTGTATTTTTTACTCTGCAGTGTATCATTCTTGCAAGCTCATCAAAAGCAATATAACCTGAACTATCAGTTGCTGTTGTTATGACGGGTACAGCATCCAGCAAGTTTGCGATCTGTCTTGTTAAGGCATTTGCGCCACCTAGATGCCCAGAAAGTAAGCTGATAACGTGCCTGGCGTGCTCATCACATACTAGTACGGCTGGATCAGTGATTTTGTTACCACACAACGACGCAATTTTTCTTACCACAATCCCAGTAGCCATTATGAATATATGGGCATCATAAAGATAAAAATTTTTGTGAATGATTTCATCCAGCTCTTCGCTTTGAAAAAAAACAGGCGAATTTTGATATAGATTTTTTTTAGCCTTCAGTGAAGATAAGAGAAAGATATTTGCATTAATATGTTGTTGTATGTGAAGAGCGAGTGATGCACCATTTTCTGTAATTGCATAAATTGCAGCTTTCCCAAAAAAAATATTTGTAAATGGCCCATTATTTGCATCCTTACGGTAGCCGTGAGCAAATGTTTTGTTATAAAGCATAGAAGTTGCTGGTAGTTTACTATTGTTTTTCAGAGAATCTCCAACGAATATAATGGTATGCCTTTTAAGATCGGCTTTCTTTACCTTATCTGCTATGTCAGCAAGAGTGCCTGCAATTATTTTTTCATCGCTCCAACTTGCTTTATAAACTGCTATTACTGGTGTTTGATGAGAATAACCTCCTTTGATCAAGTCAGCCACCAATCCATCGATATCGGAGGCACTCAAAAAAATTGCCATAGTTGCATTGTGAGTAGCAAGTTTAGTTATCTCTTCCTTTTGTGGGGTAGGGGTTCTGCCTGCACGTCTTGTTAAAATGACAGTTTGTGATATGCCCGGTTTTGTAAGTTCCTGTTTTATAGCTGCTGCTCCTGCAAGGAATGAGCTTACACCAGGAATTACTTCATAAGGAATACAAGCATTATCAAGAGCTTCCATTTGTTCTGCTATTGCGCCATAAATGGATGGATCGCCTGTGTGGAGTCTTAAAACTTTCTTTTTCGCCTTAGCCGATTGAATTAGGATAGAAGTAATCTCATCCAGATTCATTTTAGAAGTATCATAAATTTCCGATGCCGCTTTCGCTTCCTGTAATATAAGCGGATTTATAAGTGAGCCGGTATATAGAATTACCTGTGCTTCCCTTATTGCGTTAAGACATCTTAATGTTAACAAATCTGGGGCACCCGGCCCTGCTCCGGCAAAAACCACAATGCCATTTTTCATACAGGCTAGTCCTCATCTTTCTTAAACACGAATATACTTATTGGATTATCAGCATTCATTCGTAGATTGCTATTATTCATAACAACGCTTCGTGCCAAATTTATTTCCAGCATTTCTACAAAATAAGAAGGATGTTTTGCTGTAAAATCGAGTAAACTTTTTTTCGTTTCCAACATTATTGCAGTTGAAACTAGCGTACCAGTTGGACGTAATCTATTGAACGCTCCTTCAACTATCTCCAAAATATCTTTTCCGCCTCCACCAATAAAAACAATATCAGGTGAAGGCAAGTTTTTATATACGGAAGGCGCAACGCCCCAAATTACGCTTAAATTTGAGGCACCGTTAGCTTCAACATTTTTCATTATATGCTGGCAACGCTTCTTATTTTTTTCTACAGCAAACACTTTTAGAGAGGCACAAAGCAATGATGCCTCTATGCCAACAGAGCCACTTCCTGCGCCAACATCCCACATTATACCCGGTCTTATGTTGAGTTTTGAAAGCACAATAGCTCTTACCTCCTGATGTGTTATCATAGATTTAGAATGGATATAGCTTCTATCTGCTAGTCCTAACGGTAAAGGTGGCATTGGTTCAGTTTCATCATTTATCACAACAAGCGTTGTAAGGTTTGCCTTTTTATGGTTCTTTAATTTTGCAAGGTTTGTTTGAATTATCTTTTCATTAGGTGAACCAATATCTTCAAATATAAAACATTTTTTTGTACTGCCTTTTGGAAAATAATTGAGAAGCTTTGAAGCAATCAGAGAAGGAGGATGTTTGCTATCTAAATATATCACAGCGACTTTTGATGTGAAAATTTTGTAATATGGCAAAGTGGAAGTCCTACCATGTAAAGAATAAATACTGATATCCTCCATAGGGATAGCCAATTTTGAGGCAATTGCCTGTGGAATGCTTATATTTGGGAAAACTCTAAAATAATTTTTTGGGAATTTTTGAGCGCAAAGCCTACCAATTCCAAACAGCATTGCATCGCCAGAGGCCAAAATGACTACTTTTTTATGTTTGCTCAATGCATACAAGGCATCTAATGTCTTTTCCGGATTTTTTTCTATGATCAGCTTTTTGCCTGCAAAGTCTGGAAACCAATTCAGCAAGCGTTTTCCACCAGCCAGAATCTCTGCATCTGCGATAATTGCTTTATGTTGTTCCGTGAGGTCAAGTAAAGATGTTCCGCAACTTATTATGTTTATATAAGCAGTCATTTTACCTTCCAGCTTTCAAATATTTTTCTAGCAGATTTAAGGAAGAGCTCTATATCCTTATTAATGTGTGCCATTGATATAAATGAAGCCTCAAACTGTGATGGTGGCAAATAAAAACCAGCTTTAAGAAGCGCCCTAAAGAAAAATCCATAAGCATTAGTATCAGAAGATTTTGCTGTAGTTAAATCCATTACTTCTCTATCTGTAAAGAACGGGGTAAAGATCCCACCAATGTGGTTGCAACGAAGCTTAATGCCATATTTCGCGGCAAGCCCATTGAGCCCATTAGCTATAATTTTCCCCTTTGCAGCCAGCTCATCGTAAGGATTTTTATCTAGCAATATCTTTAATGTTTCATATCCGGCGGCAACAGCAACAGGGTTCCCGCTCAAAGTCCCTGCTTGATAAACTTTTCCTATAGGAGCTAGTAGCTGCATAATTTCTTTTCTACCAGCAATTGCACCTATTGGAAAGCCGCCGCCAATAATTTTTCCTAAAGTGTACAAATCAGGTTTAATTCCAATTGTTGCCGCATAAGTTGTTGGTGCAAGACGGAAACCTGTAATTACTTCATCAAAAATTAAAAGTATATTCTCCTTTCTAGTTATAGCTCTTAACTCTTTTAAAAAGGAATCTATGGGCAAAACAACGCCCATATTGCAAGCAATAGGTTCAATAATAATAGCAGCAATTTGCTCTTTGTATGTTTTGATAGCTTCTCTTACTGCTTCTATATTGTTATAAGGCAGAACTAGTGTGTCCTTAGCAACTGAATCTGGGATGCCGGCTGAAGATGCTATTCCTGATGTAAGCAATCCACTCCCTGCAGCAACGAGCATTGAATCATAATGTCCATGATAACAGCCTTCAAATTTTATTATTTTTAGACGCTTTGTGAAAGCTCTTGCTAATCTTATGGCTGTCATTACAGCTTCTGTTCCCGAATTGACCAGTCTTATCATTTCTATATCTGGCACAATACTACAGAGAAGCTCTGCAAACTTTACTTCTCTGGCAGTGTTAATACCAAAACTACTGCCATCTTTAATTGTTTTTATAACTTTGGCTAAAACTTTTTTATGCGAATGTCCAAGAATAATTGCGCCCCATGATGAACAAAAATCTACAAGCTTATCATCATCCACTGTCCATATGTATTGCTTTTTGCCTTTTTTCACAAAGATTGGGTTACCACCCACCGATCCAAAAGCGCGCACAGGACTATTCACACCGCCTGGAATTACTTTTATTGCCCGCTTATATAAGAAAATAGATTTTTTTCCCATCAGCTTTTCTCCTTTTATTCATTTATTCACATTATGGTTAATCACAGAAAAAATCCTTATAGTTTTTTGCCCAGTAGCTGATTATTATATCAGCACCTGCTCTAAATATGGCGCTTATTGTTTCACGCACCATAGGCTTTAATTCACCAAAGTTTCGCTCCACTGCGGCCATTATCATAGAGTATTCACCACTTACATTATAGGCTGCTATTGGTAGTAATGTTTTAGCACGCAATTTTGCGATGATATCAAGATAGAACAGAGCAGGTTTTACCATTAGAATATCGGCTCCTTCCCGCTCATCCATTAGAGATTCACGTATAGCAAGGTCTGGATTTAAATAAGATGTTTGATAACCTTTACGATCGCCTGTTTTTGGTGAGGAACGTTCAGCCTCGCGAAATGGCCCATACATTGATGATGCAAATTTAGTTGAATAGCTCATAAGTATTACATCTTTAAAGCCAGAATCATCAAGAGCCTCCCTAATGACTTTGACCTGACCATCCATCATTGCGCTTGGTGCCACAATATCCGCACCAGCCTGTGCATGAGATATTGCAATTTTTGCAAGAATCTCGTTAGTTAGATCGTTATCAACTTTACCTTCTCTATCAAGCACTCCACAATGCCCGTGATCTGTATATGCGCATAAACAAACATCCGAAGCAACAATGCATTGTGGAAATTCTTTTTTTATTGCTCTTATTGCCTTTTGTACTATGCCTTTTTCCGCAAATGCTTGTGAGCCATTTGAGTCTTTTTCTCCTGATTGTCCAAAGATAAGAATGCCAGCGATTCCCTGACCATTTATAATTTCAAGTTCCTTTAATAGGCTATCCACTGAGAACCTTTTTTGGCCAGGCATTGAAGAAATATCTTCAATTTTATTTTCGCCCTCTATAACAAATACAGGATAAATGAATTTTGATGCAGGTGGTAAGGGATCATCCACCAGCTTTCTATTTTTTTCATTTAATCTTAATCTTCTTAAACGCGCTAATGGATATTCACTCATAATACTTTCTCCAATTCATCTTTTAGAATTTTTAGTACATATTGTTTTATGCAAGCTGTTATTGTTGATTCCTCTGGAATAACATCTGGTTCTATCCCTTTTGTCCGCAAGGTGGCAGCGGTTGGTTTGCCTATAGCAATAACATCCTTGTCTTGCAATATGGTTTCTGGAAATTGAGATAAAAACGCATTAACTCCAGAAGAGCTGGCAAAAATAATGGCATCAAATTTTGGAAGTTTTGAATATGTTATAGGTATATTCTTATACAAAATGACTTCATCTACAATAGCACCTTTTTTGATACAGTATTCAGCTAAAGAAGAGTCGGTTATATCGGATTTTAAACGAAGGACCTTTATACCAATCTTTAACACACCTGCTAACACGTCTTTTAAGCCATCTGCCCCAAAATCTTTATATGGCTCATAGTCAGGATAAATTCCGAATTTTTTTAGTGCTGTGGCAGTTTCTCTGCCACTCACCGCCAACTTCGGTAATCTTCTTATATCAAAATTCATTTGTTTCAAAGCGTACATAAAAAAATCAACGGCAGATGGAGAACTCATAACAATCAAGTCATATTTATCACAAGAAGAAATATGTTTTAACACATTTTCATCAAACTCTAGCTTAATAAAAGGCATCTCTATAGGGATGCCACCGAAATCACGTATCATATCTATTGCTTTATCGGCTATTTTTTGTGATGATGTAAGCAGAATTTTCTTGCCACCAAGTATTCCAGAATTTTTATAAAGCTTTTTAGCGAAAATTTCTCCTATCATTATGATAGCAGGTTCATCTTTAGTAACCTTTTGTATAGCTTCTGGCAGTGTGCGGAGTGTGCCCTCTATAATATGTTGATCTGGAAAGCCGGCATTAAAAACAGCAACCGCTGGTGTATCTTCTAACATACCATCTGAGATCAATTCTTCAGCAATTTGATGAAAAATTTGAGTTGCCATAAACAATACCAGGGGCAAATTCTCCCTCGCATTTCTGGCCACAGAACCTATTTTATCTTCACCTTCTGCGGTTCTGGGTGTAATGACAGTAAAGCCTCTTGATATATTTCTGCGTGTTAATAAAAAGCCTGTAGCTGTTGTGGCAGATTGCAGGGCGCTTATGCCCGGCACCACAAAATAGGGCAGGTGAGCAGCATTTAATATTTCTATTTCTTCTGCAATGCGACTAAATATGCCAGGATCGCCTCCTTTCAATCGCAACACTCTTTTGCCTTCTCTGGCAAACCTTGCAATTAAGTTTGAAATTTCACTTTGTTGTAATTTATGGTTAGAAGAACGTTTGCCTGCATCTATTCTGATTGCAGTTTTAGGTAATTCTTCAAGCAGAGCAGGATCAAGCAAAGCGTCATAAACACACACATCGCAGTTATGAAGATAGTGCATAGTTGATAAAGTGCAAAGTCTCTTTTCTCCTGCGCCAGCTCCTGCAAAAATAACAGGTTTTATGAAAAGTAATCTTAACTTTTCAAAGAAAGCGTCCCCTTTCTTAAATGTTATGGCAAGAGAGCCCTGACCTGTTGGTGTGGCTAATTCTTCCAAAGGGATCCATTCGGTTATTCTTTGAGTGAGTCCAAGCCTGACCAACGCAATGCCTGCCATAATAACAACATCAAACAATCCATTATCAAGCTGTTCCAATCGTTCCTCTATAGTACCACGTATCGTTTTTTGGATGGCGCCCGGGAATTTTTTTGTGCAGTATTCTGCTCGGCGATTGCTACTTACGCCAATAACAGGATTTTTAGGCAAATCAGAAATTTTTTCTCCTTCTCTCAAAACGATGCAATCCCTCTGTTCATTGTTCGAAGGCAACCAAAACCAGTCAAGCCATTCAGCCACAGAATCAGGCATGTCTTTAGCACTATGAATGGCAAAGTCTATTTTTTTATTCAGGATGGCTTCATCAAGATCTTTTGTAAAAAAGTCTGCCGGACTTTCTCTTAAATCAATAAATTTATCCCTATCGCCCGGTGAAGAAAATGGCACAATCTCGATCTGCAATTCTGGCAGCCATCGTTTTAGTTCATTTATTGCTTCCTTTGCCTGTAGTATTGCCAGATTGCTGCTACGTGTGCCAGCCTTTAAAACTTTTTGCAAGATGCTCATATAACTCCTTATGTTCGCTAATTACTTGATGAGCTTCATTGAGTATTGGTTTAATGTGCTTTTCATTTTCATTTTTAATATGTTTTAAATCTTCAATATCAATTAACATTAAATTCTTTGAGATGCTCTTGATAGTTGGATCAATGCTACGTGGTATTGATAGGTCTATAAACAGAATAGGTTTCCCTAAATTTAATGCTTTTGAATGTTCTTTTGTCACAATATGCTTCGCATTTTCAGTAGATACTGCTGATATGATGCAATCTGCTTCTGGCAAAACTTGATTTATATCTTTCAGATTAACAACTTTAAAAACTTGCAGCATTTTATCTACAGGCTCTGGCTTGTTTGTGTGATATATCCATATAATCTCATCTTCTTTTCGCTTGTTTAGTTTTTTAACAATACTTGTGCCAATCATACCTGTTCCTATTACGATGACCTTCCTATTTGCCTTCCTAAACCGATTTTCTATAGCGTTTATGGCTATATCTTCAAGTTCGAGTGAAACTATTTTGCCTTTGAATAAATTTCGTATTTCTTTTGAAATATGCAATGCGTGAGCCATCCAATCAGAAATTGTCGCACCAGCCCAGTTGTTTGCTAAAGCCTCTTTTAGTGATGCTTTCATCTGACTGACTATATGATATTCTCCTTTTGCCTGTGAAAGCAATCCTGAAGCAAGCAAAGCCGTATGCTCAAATGCGGAAAAAGACTTTTTGATGTATATGTTTTCTTTTTTAATTATATCTAGTGAGATAGCCTTTTTTATGAAATCCAATATGTCTTCTTGTGGAGATATAAGACCCAAAAACTCTATTCTATTACAGGTTTTTAAAATCATAAATTCATGGATACCCCATATCTTTCTTAAGAACATAATGTTTTGAGGTGATGGTTCTACTATTTCACGCTCACTGATTCCTGATAAAGTATGATCAGTTCCAATAACGCATATATCACTATTATCAAGCAGCGAAATGTGCCGCTCCATATATTCACGCATTATCCTTGATCGCCTACAGGACATACCAGAAGTTGAAATGGCAATTGTCAGTCCGCTTTTTCTGACAATAGCTGGCGTAAGGAAATCTCCTTCACGCCAGTTTCCATCAACAGAACAGCACAAAACTTTCTTTTCTTTTGCCAAAGCAATTATCTTTCTATTTAGCTCCTCATCATCGGTTGCAGCAAAAACAAGGTTTGCATCTTCCAAATCAGCAGGGTTAAAGGCTCTATTAAGCACATCTATCCTGCCAACTTTCTTTAATTTTATAAGCTCTTCGGTAATTTCTGGCGCAATGACTTTTACCTTTGCTCCTGCCTCCATAAGAACATTTACTTTATGTTCAGCGACCTTACCTCCGCCTATTACAAGAGCATTTTTTTTTGCCATTAACAGGCAAATAGGCATAGTTGAAATAAGCTTTGTATTTTGTTTTTTCTTATTAACGCTCATATATATCAACTATAAACTCCAAATAATTTTTCATCATAATCACTTACAATAATTTCTATTGTGGCATCAGAACTATGTTTCTTTGAATGCATAAGCGCCATTTCTGACAGAAATATAATCAACTCTTTTTTGAGGTTATCATCTAGCGATAAAAAAAGCTCACGAATGGTGTTTGCTTGCATGGTTGCTTCTAGAATGGAGTGTTCCTTAAATCTTTTTGCTAGAAGTGCTGCAAGGTTTAACATATCTAGCTGTGTAGA
>CAZBHO010000002.1:56345-64477 GCA_964491945.1 uncultured Verrucomicrobiota bacterium
TGCGTACATTCATAACCTAAAGCATATTTTGCAAGTTTTGCTGGCATAAACGATAATGATATTTTTTTAAAACCATTTTTTACCGCCATTTTAAGTGAAGCACCTATGAAGTCGCCAACCTTAATAAATGCTATTTCTGGTAGTGTTGGATATAAAGTTTTGGCAACTTTCAAAGTTCGCTCCCCAGTAGTAAAAACGATATGTGTTGAGCCTGATAGTTTTGCTCCATTGACTAAGAGTGATATGGTTTCAATATAGGCTTTGTGAGAACAGGGGGTAACAATACCAGTTGTCCCAAGAATTGAGAGCCCACCAATTATGCCCAGCACGGGATTCAACGTTCTTTCTGCAAGCTCTTCACCTTTTTCTATGGAAATCTCTAGAATACACTTTTCTCCATTTTCACCAAAACCTGACAGCCCCATATTTTTTAAAATCATCATTCGTGGCACAGGATTTATTGCCCATTTGCCTTTTGTGGCGGATAAGCCTTCACGCGTGGCAATACCTACACCTTTTCCTCCACGTAAAATAATTATGCCATTATTACATTTTTCCATAAAGTCATAAGACATTGGAGTAGGGGAAGCTTCAATACTTAAGTCAGCAACAATGGTTGCATTGTGAGTAATGTCTGGATCATCGCCAGCATCTTTAATAACTTTAGCTTGAGCTCTACCAGAATTTATTATCTTTGCTTCGCTTACTTTTATTTCTCTTAAAATTCCGTCAGGGAATAGAATTTCAACACTACCTACCTTCCTTCCCTTTAAGGTAAGCCATGCTGCCAGTGCGGCAGCTGTGGCACAGGCACCTGTGGTATAGCCATATCTTAATTTTGATTTGTTTGTTGAATTACAAACCAATTGCATCTAGCACTCCATGTAATGCTGCTACTGCGGCAGGACTGCCGCCGTATCTGCCACAAAATGTTATTTGTGGCACATCCGTTTCAAGAATCATTGCCTTCGCTTCTAGCACATTCACAAAACCAACTGGCATGGCTATTACCGCTGCTGGCTTGACCTTCTTTAAGTAAATCGCTCTTGCCAGCGCCGCAAGGGCAAGTGGCGCATTGCCAATTAAAATTATTGCTTCATTCAAAATAGGAAGAGCCTCTTCTATGGCGATAATTGCTCTTGATATATTTGCTTTCTTCGCTTTTTCCTGCACGCTTGGGGTAGCAATTTTACAAATAATATCAGAAGACGAATAATCTTTGTTAATTATTTTTAATTTCTCAAGAGAGATGCCACTGGCTGCCATCCTGGAGTCACAAAAAATTGTAGCTTTACGTTGCAAAGCATCTTGGATTGCCTGAATAGGGGCATTTTTAAATACCACATTTTTTATTGCTTCAAAATTGGCTGTGGCATGGATGATTCGACGAACAACACACCACTCTTCTTTTGAAAAAGAATATTCGCCGACTTCTTGCTCTATAGTAGCAAAGCTTCTTTTTTCTATCTCTTTTGGCGAAAGCTCCCACTCAATTTTTATCTGATTAATTTTAGCCATTTTTATGATCTTGTGATGATTAAAAGTGATAGATATTCTTCGTCTATATTTTTTAAGGTTTCAAGTTTATCTGTTATAAATTCATTGTTTAATCCAATATTGGCAGCATACAAAAAGTGCTTGTAGGTGCCATCTCGTTTAAATTTCTCTATGATGGCGCCTAAATTGCGATATGGCTTTAAACAAACAATTGTGTCTGGTTGAAAATTACGATGTGCTTCATTAAACGTATGATTTGGCATAACAGCAAATGTTTCGATTCCCTTTGCCAATGGCACTTTGGCTTTTGCTGCAGCCGCATTAAAAGAAGTTACCCCGGGCACAATGTTTATTTCTAGTGAAGGCGTATTTTTCTTCAAAGATTCCATAATATAAATAAACGTGCTGTAGGTTAGGGGATCCCCTATCGTTACAAAAGCGCAATCTTTGCCATCTTGCAGAAAACTAGTGATGATTTTCGCATTTTTATTGATATAATTTTCACACTTTTTTCTATCGTTTGACATTCCAAATGTCAGCTTCTTTAGTTTTTTTCTGTTTTTTATAAAATACGTTGCAATTTTATAAGAAAGACTTTTTTCGCTATTCGCGCCAGCCACATAAAAAATGGTATCAACGCTTTTTAAAATTTTGATTGCCTTGAGTGTTATTAACTCTGGGTCACCGGGACCAAGTCCTATTCCGTAAAGAATGCCTGTCTTCTTTGCTTTCATTTATTTTCTTTAATTAAACTTATGTTGTTTATTAAGCTTGCAATATGTTCGTACCAAATTGAATTAAAAGTTTCATAATCGCCAAGTCCTTTGCTAATATATTCGCATTTGATACCGGCATTTTCTAATAGAGTTCGTAAAGAATTTGTACCATTTATATCTTCTTCTGCGTGATGCCCTGCTACTATCATAAAGGGGAACAAGTAAGCTTTTTTTATGTTTTGTTCTTGAAGTTTTTGAAGGAGCTGGTGCCAATGCTCTTTGAGCTCAACAAGTTCAATAAAAATTCTATGATTTTGTTTTTTAAGTTCTTTAGCAAGCAGATAATACATCTCATTTTCACTATGTGTTTTTGAGCCATGCCCTATCCATATGGCACATTCATCCTCTTTAGATAAAAATTTCTCAGACTCCTCTTTAATTGCATTAGCGGTTAAAGATAAATCTCTAATTGTGGAAAGGAGCGGCAATCCTGTTATAATATGGAACGGTGGGTGGTTGGTTTTAAGAAACGAAAGAATATCCTGTTGAAAAATGTCATATTCTACACCACGAATTACAAAAAGAGGCAGAACTATCAGCTTAGTATAGTTTTTCCCATTTTTACTCATTCTCTGGAGCATTGTAAGTTGCTCAGGCAGGGAGTTAAGATTTTTTACTTTCTTCAGCACAGTTTTTGAAGTAAACGCCCAATAGATGTCACAAGATGGAAATCTATCAAAAAAAAATTTTTCTATCCTCCTATAAGTTTGGAAAGCTATTTTGTTAGATGTACCGAATCCCACAAATAATATAGCTGTATGATCATAAGCTTTTGTAACTTCCGAAAGTATGCATGGCTCGGTTTTAGGAGCCTCAACAGGCGGTTCGATGCCGACATCACTTAATCGTTCTTGCTTTAAAAGCATTTCGCATGCTGGCAATTGCATAAAAATTTTCCCTTGTTTTAAGATGATTATATCATCTGCCCAGTTTGTTATAAAATTAGTATCGTGAGATGCTATTATAATTGTTGTACCGCTCTTATAAATTTCTTGAAGGATTTTCATAAATTGCAGCTTTGCAGGATAATCGAGAGATGCTGTGGGTTCATCAAGAAGAATGAGTTCTGGAGAAGACACCATAATGCCTGCCAGTGCAACCAGCCTTTTTTCTCCCCCGCTTAATTGATGTATGGGATGTTCCGCCAGATGAGATATATTAAAATCTTTTAAAATTTGCAAAGATTTTGCTCTAGCTTTTTCTTGTGACATATCACGATTAAGCAAACCGAAGGCAACATCTTCAATGACTGTTGGGCCGATCAACTGTTTATCAGCTTCTTGAAATAGGATGCCGATAGTTCTTCGCAAAAAATTAAGTGTTTCTTTGCTGTGATGGTTAATTAGATTGCCCTTGATATAAATTTTCCCTGTTTGCGGTTTGATTAAGCCTCCAATTAACTTAAGCAAAGTGCTTTTTCCTGATCCGTTTGGTCCAGCTATTGCGACTTTTTTGTGAGCTCTTATGTGAAGCGATAGGTTTTGTATGGCTTCTTTGCCATAGGGATATTTGAAACTCAAATTTTCAATTTTAATCATATAAGACTATCGGAATAAAAATAGCGAAATGAAAGAAACGATAAATGTGGCGAGACTAAAAATGGCAAAAGAATTAGATTTTACAAAAGTTGGTTCAAGCACAGCTAGTTTGCCAGAATAGCCTCTACTATTCAGAGCAAGCTCCATTTCTTTTGCCGATATTAAAGAGCGTGCCAGCAAAGAAGATGCTAGCAACGCTGATGAACGTATGGTATTTCTGAAATTTGTATATCCACCTCTTGCGATTTGAGCATTGCTAATTATTTGCGCTTCTTTTGTCATCAAAAAAATAAAACGATAGGTAATGACTATAAGCTCAATAAAGAGCTCTGGAACTTTTAGCTTTACTAGAGTGTTAATTATTCTGTTTGTAGGTGTGGTAAAGATGATAAATAAAAAAATAGATGTTATGGCTATAGCGCGCAAAATTACAGTTATTATTTTGTCTGGTTCATCATGATGAATAACAATAATTATGTTATCTGGCTCTCTTTGTATGCCTATTAACAACATAGGCGCAACTATCATTAGCATTAAAAGTGGAACAGCAATGGCTTTAAGCCATATTCTGTAAGGAATTTTTGCACCAAAAATCACTCCAGCTCCAAAAAACAAACTAACAAGCAAAGAGAATTGCCATTGTGATAAAAAGGTGGCTGCCACCATTATTAGAGCAAAAAGCAGTTTTGAGCCAGTAGAAACATCGCGCCATCTATTATGATAGGCATAATACTCTTGCGCAAAAAATGGCATGGCAAATAAGCAATTAAGATGCAGTTTTTATTTTGTTGGCTGTTATTCTCCCAAAGTAGAAGCCGATGAAGAGAGCGCCTATTATAGCCTGCAAAGTGAAAATCAATGTTTCTATCTCACCACTTGGTGGTTCAAAAAGGGGAGTAAACCACACCTTATAATCGGGCTTAATTTTTGTGATGACTTTCTCCGCCTGCGTATCTGCACCACTAAATGCTTCCTCACCATCTGGTACTGGCGAATGTAAAAAAAATGGCAGAATAATTATGGCTATTGTTATGGCTATTATAAATAACATATTTATGGGTTTCATACTTTTGCCTCCATCTTGAGTAAAGCGAAATCAGGTAGTTCATCTGCTGAATATTTCAAGAGAGCCTTTACCACAAGCACAGTTAATAGCCCTTCTGCAATAGCAAGTGGTATTTGTGTAAGCGCAAATATGGATGCGAATTTAAGAAATGAAAGCATCACACCACCTGATGGATCAGGAAAGGCAACGGCAAGTTGAATTGATGTTATAAGATAAGTAAACAAATCCCCAAGCGCTGCTGCAAGAAAGACAACAACGCTCTCATTTAGCTTCATCTTTTTTAAAACTATAAACGTGCCCCAGCTTATAAAAGGACCAGCTATTGCCATAGAAAATATATTTGCACCTAATGTAGTAATGCCACCATGTGCCAGTAATAAAGCCTGAAAGAGCAAAGCTATTGTTCCAGGAAGCACCACAGCAATTGGACCAAAAAGAATTGCTCCTAATCCAGTGCCCGTTGGATGCGAACAACTTCCTGTAACCGATGGTAATTTAAGAGAAGATAAGACAAAAATAAAAGCGCCAATAACACCAACTAGTAGTTTAGCAGAAGGTTGCTCTTTGATTATTTTTTTTATCCTTTTAAAGCTTGCCACTAAAAATGGCAAAGAAATGGCTCCCCATGCTAATGCGTGGGCTGGTGGTAAGAATCCTTCCATTATGTGCATATTGTTTACCTTTCTTTTTTTTTTTTTTTTTGAAATTATAGAAACAAAAAACCCTTATCTCCTCTGCATAGAGAAGATAAGGGGCTCAAATTCAAAATTAAAACCTCGTTAACTCCTCTGATGCGAAGGAGCGCAACTTTACAAAGTTGCCAGCGAGCAGCTGCTACAACGTCTTCTGACTTATGGCTTCAATCCTACTCATCTGCCTTCTCCTGTTTTTAACAGAATGGCTTTAAAAAGACTTTCGTAGCCAAATACAGCGGCGCAACCGTGCCTGATTCTAACAGGCTTCCGTTAGCAACAGCAAAATTTTTTACTCAAAGAACATGGCATCACTTATAGTAATCATTTTTTGAAAAGTCAAATATTTTTTTTAGATATAGAATGTTTAATCTTATTTAAAAGGGTAATTTAAATATGGCATGGCAAAAAAATGATGTTGATTTTAATATAGGACTAGATAGTATTTAAAACACTTTTTGATTTTTTACAAGACTGGAGGTTTTTATGTTTGCTGGAGTCTATACGGCAATAGTGACGCCTTTTAATAGAGATGGTAAGATTGATTATGAATGTTTCAAAAAATTGCTTAATTGGCAGATTAAAGCAGGTGTTGATGGGGTGGTGCCTGTCGGCACAACAGGGGAATCTCCAACGTTGGATTTTGATGAACATAAGAAAGTAATTGAGGTGGCAGTAGAAGTTTGTAAGGGGAAAATTCAAGTTATAGCAGGCACGGGCGCAAACTCAACAGAGGAGGCTATTGAGTTAACAGAATTTGCTGCAAAAGTTGGGGCAGATGCTACCTTGCAGGTCACCCCTTATTACAACAAACCTACAGCAGAAGGTCAGTATCGGCATTTTTCAAAAATAGCTGATCTTGGCTTACCTGTTGTGTTATATAACATTCCGGGAAGATGTGGTGTGGAAATTCCGATGGAAACGATTAAAAGGCTTGCTCAACATCCCAAAGTTGTGGCTATAAAAGAGGCTGGCGGTAACGTGAATAGGGCAAGTCAGATCGTTTGCGAAACAAATCTTACAGTGCTTTCTGGTGATGATTCTTTAACGCTCCCGATGATGGTTGTGGGCGCAAAAGGTGTTGTTAGCGTTGCATCCAACATTATGCCTAAAGAAGTGGCTGGAATGGTTCATAAGGCATTAGATGGCAACTGGGAAGAAGCACGCAAACTCCATCAAAGGCTTTTTCCTCTCTTTACGGATCTTTTTGTTGAGACAAGTCCTATTCCAATAAAAGCTGCAATGGCGATGAAAGGATTGATAGAAGAAGTCTATCGTTTGCCTCTATGTGAACTAACGCCAAAAGGCAGAGAAAAGCTAACAGCCACTCTTAAAAAAGTTGGTGCCATATAAAAACTCTTATAAGGAACTTTTATGCAGGAGAATTTTTCTATGATGACCAATATCGCAATAGTTGGTGCTGCAGGAAAAATGGGTCAAACAATTATAAAATGCTTAAAGGATTTTCCAGAAGCCAGGCTTGTTGCAGCAATAGAAAGAAAAGGTTGCTATGCGTGCGGTAAGGATTCTGGAGCCATTGCTGGAATTGGGGCAAACGGTGTGTTTATAACGGATGATATTTCGCAAGTTAGAGAAGAGCGACCAGTTTTTATAGATTTTAGCTCACCTCAAGCTTCAATCCAACTGTTATCTATTGCCGTAAAAAACAATTTTCATCTTGTGATTGGCACAACAGGATTTAATAAAGAGGAGCAAAATGCAATAAAGGATGCCGCAAGTAGAATTCCAATAGTATGGTCAGCCAATATGAGTTTTGGTATAAATCTTTTGCTTGGGTTGGTTGAAAAAGCAGCAAAAGCACTTCCTGATTATGATATAGAAATTATTGAAATGCATCATTCTCATAAAAAAGATGCTCCAAGCGGTACGGCACTTCGTCTTGCTGAAGCTGCCGCAAGGGGTAGGGGAGAGGAGTTTGAAAAGCTTGCGGTCTTTGGTAGAAAAGGCATAACAGGAGAACGAAAGAAAGGCGAAATTGCTGTTCATGCCTTAAGGGGTGGAGATGTGGTGGGAGATCATACTGTTATTTTTGCTGGCGAAGGAGAGCGAATTGAGCTCACTCATAAAGCTTCTAATAGAGAATGTTTTGCCCGAGGGGCCATCAAGGCAGCTCTCTGGCTTAATGATAAAAAACAAGGCTTATACACAATGAAAGATGTGTTAGGAATTGAACTATGAATGCTACTGAAATAGGAATTAGTTTAGGTACAAATTTAGGTGACCGTCTGGCAAACCTGAAGCAGGCAAAGCAAAAAATTTTGAGCAATCCTGGCCTTAAATTGGAGGCTCAATCGGCTGTCTATGAAACAGAGCCAGTTGAAGTTCCAGATGAACATAGAGATAAAATGTTCCTTAATTCCGTTTTGATAGTTTCAACCAAACTACCAGCACATCAAATTTTGCCACTTTTACAATATATAGAGCAGGAGATAGGAAGAACGCCTAATCCTGTGGTTAACGCGCCAAGACCTATTGACCTTGATATTATATATGCGGGGAATTTGCGCATTAACGAGCCACATCTTGTTGTGCCACATCCACG
>CAZBHO010000002.1:64534-81826 GCA_964491945.1 uncultured Verrucomicrobiota bacterium
AACTTATTATTCTTGGGCAAACCAAAACGGTGCAGGAGCTTCTGAACGAATTAAAAGATAATCATAAGGTGAATTTTTTCTTAGGCGCAAAACAGTGGTAAGGCTATGTTGATGGGATGAAAGAAAATTGTAAATGGACAACTTCGCAGATCAAATCGCTTAAAGGCAAAAAGAAATTTGCGTGCCTGACATCGGCTGACTATCTTACCGCAAAATTAATTGATGAAGCTGGGATACCGCTCATATTGGTTGGCGATTCGTTAGGTATGACTATTTTAGGCTACGATTCAACACTTCCTGTTGATATGGAAACTATGTTGCATCATACTGCTGCCGTTGCAAGAGGAGTAAATAACGCAATGGTGATTGCAGATATGCCATTTCTTTCGTTTCAAGTTTCAGATGAAAAAGCAATAGAAAATGCAGGACGCTTTCTAAAAGAAGCAGGCGCAGATGCCGTAAAAATTGAAGGTGGAGCTTTTCGGGCAAATCTTGTAGAAAAACTTACGAAAAATGGTATTCCTGTTCTGGCTCATATAGGGCTTACTCCACAAAGTATTCGGCAGCTAGGTGGATATAAAACGCAGGGCAAAACAAAAAAGGATGCTCAAATCCTTTTAGCCGATGCTCTGGCTCTTGAAAAAGCAGGGGCATTTGCAATCGTTATTGAGTGCGTTCCGCCTCTAGTGGCAAAAATGATAACGAATAAGCTTTCTATCCCTACCATAGGCATTGGTGCAGGTCCATATTGTGATGGGCAAATCCTGGTAACTTTTGATATGTTGGGGCTGACGCAGGGACATATCCCCTCTTTTGTAAAAAAATATGCTAATCTTTCCGACCTAATGTTAAAAGCATTTTGCTCGTTCAAAGATGATGTAGAAAATGGCAGGTTTCCAGTTTCTGAGCATGGAAGATGAAAATCGTTGCTTCACCTTTGCTTCTTCAAAAAATAGTACGTCGTTGGAAAAAAGAGCATTCCTATAAAGAAAAAGTTGCTCTTGTGCCAACTATGGGATGTTTGCACGAAGGACATTTATCCTTAATGCGAATAGCCAGAAGGAAAGCTTCTTTACTCATAGTTAGCATATTTGTGAACCCACTTCAGTTCGGCCCAAAGGAAGATTTTGAAAAGTATCCTCGCCCTTTTAAGAGAGATATTCATCTATGCAGGCAGGAAAAAGTTGATATTATTTTTGCGCCTTCTCAAAAAGATATGTATCCTGCTGGAGAACAATTAGTGAAAGTTAATGAGGAAAAAATTTCAAAATATCTCTGTGGCGCTTCGCGACCAGGACATTTTCAAGGGGTGCTCACTGTGGTCTCAAAGCTTTTTAATATATGTCAGCCAGATATCGCAATCTTTGGGCAAAAAGATGCACAGCAGCTTCGCCTTATTCAACAAATGGTATATGATTTAAATTTTCCAGTAAAGATTATACCTGCACCAATTATTAGGGAGCCAGATGGATTAGCAATGAGTTCTAGAAATACGTATCTTTCGCAAGCTGAACGTAGAGATGCCCTTTGCTTGAATCTAGCTTTAAAAGAGGCAAAAAAGCTTTATAAACAGGGATGCAGGAATATTGAACAAATTAAAAATGCAATAAAAAATATAATATCGCAGGTTAAAACTGCTCAAATTGATTATGTGGAGATATGTGACGTTGAAACTTTTACGCCTATAAGCAAGATAAAAGATAGGCCTATCATTATTGCCCTTGCAGTTAAGATAGGCACAACACGTTTAATAGATAACTTGCTCTTACCAGATGATAAGTTAAGCAATTTAAAATAACCGATGAATAATGTGCAAAAAGAGCCAATACTTGAATTTATTGAGGTGGTTGCTGATCAAACGATCAATAAAAAAGCTCTTTCTTTTTCTTTATTAGCTGGCGAGGCTGCTGCTATAATTTTTGAAGGCGATTATTTACCTTTTGCAGATATAGCCGAAGGAATAATAAAGCCCGCTGCCGGCTTAATTAAATTTATGCAAAAGGATTGGTGTGAAATGTCACCGGATGAGGAAATCAAAAAACGTGCCTTAATAGGAAGAGTTTTCTGGGATACAGGCTGGATCAGCAATTTGAATGTTATGGAAAATATTACTCTTGCTGGCAGGCACCATACAAAACAATCTGTTTATGAGCTTGAACAGAGGGCGGAAAAACTGGCAAGGTATTTTGGGATGAAAGAGGTGCCTAAAGGGCGACCTGCTTTTTTTAAACCTTCTGAATTACGTATATGTGAGTGGATTAGAGCCTTCTTGTTAGAACATAGGTTAATCATAGTGGAAAGTCCCTTGAAGGATTTGCCTGATACAAAATTACCACTAATAACAAAAGAGATTGAAGCAAGACAAAAAGGCGGCGGGGCTTTTCTTTTCATATGCGATAATATTGAACAAATAAAAAAGATGAAATTAAGCGAAATAAATCTTTTCCATGTTTGACCAATTCTCAAAAAACAGTTTGAATATGAAGGAGAAATAGCGTAAAAACAGAGCTTCATTTTTAACTTTACAAAAAGAAGAAGATGATTATTTGTGAGCAACTGTAAGGAAGGATAATTTTTATATTATAACGGACAACCATTTTAAGCATAGTATAAGGTGATAGATGACACAACCAGTCAAATTTAGATATGTCAATGAAATTACTGGAGTATTTGTTTTGCTGGCAATACTTGCTTTGATTGCTGGTATTTATTTTGCCGGGAAAGCTCAAGGACTGTTTGAGCCAAAATTTAGACTATTTGCAGTTTTTACTACAGAAGAGGGAGCTTTTGGATTAAAAAAGGGCTCTGAAATTAAAATAAGGAATGTGTCTGTGGGCATTGTTGAAGATATACAGCCTACACAAGCAGGAACCATTAGAGCCACTTTCTTAATAAAAAAGAGTTATCATCAGTTTGTTAGAACAAGTTCTAAGGCTTTGGTGAAACAAGCTTACGTTGTGGCTGGCGATGCCTTTTTGGAAATTACTGTAGGCAATGCAAAGGACCCTGTTTTGCCAGAAAACTCTGAAATTGTTTGTGTTAAAGATACTCAAATACTTGAACAGGCTACTAAGATGATAGAAAATGTTCAACAGGCTCTTTTGCCCGCATTGGAAAAAATGCAGATGGCGCTTGATGAATTGCCTCCTTTAATGAAGCAGACAAAAGGCACTCTTGGTGAAGCAGAAAAGTTATTGCAAAAGGAAACTCCTGCTTTAATGCTTCAGGCACAAGACACTTTACGTTCCTTGCAAGTGCTCATTGAAGGTGTTCAGCGGCACTGGCTTTTCAGGAAATATATTGAACCACAAGATAGAAATATCTTAATAGCTCCAGATAATGCGGCATATCCTTCTATATTCAATAACAATCAAAGTACGCTGGAGAAAAAATACTAATGATAGAAGCAGGAAAATTTATTAGCAACCGGCTTTTAATAATTTTATATTTGCTTGCTTCAGTGCTCCTTATTGCTGGCTGCACTACAAAAAAAATTCAAAAGGCAACTAAAGCAGATCCTGAAATTGAAAGAAATATGACATCAGGGTTCTCGGCTTACAGCAAAGGCGATCTTGAAAAAGCTATATTTTATTATCAAAAAGCACTGGAGACGGCACGACTGGCAAATGATGCTGAAGCCATAGCTAATGCAGCTTATAATATGGCTGCTATTTTGCTGCAAAAGGGCGAGGTAGCTTTGGCTATAACAAATCTTGTAGAAGCAGAAGCCGAGTATACCATTTCAGGTAAGGTTCCACCAGAAATTTATCTTCTTTACGCAAAAGCTCTTGATCTTGATAATAAATATGATGATGCTTTGCAGAAGCTAGCTCTTATTGCTGATAAACAGCCTTTAGCTATAAGTGCACAGAGGTTATTAATTAGCTCTAGATTGCAATACAAAAAGGGAGAGTTAAACGAAGCCGAAGAAGCATTAAAGCTTATTTTAGAAGATCAAAAGTTGCTTTCTGTGTTGTCTTTAACCTCACAGGCAGAGGCAATGGAACTGGCTGCAGCGATAGCTAATCAGAAAATGGATAAAGAAAAAACTATAATGTATCTAAAAGAAGCTATGTCTCTTTACAAAAAAGCTTATGCATATCGCAAGATGGCTGAGATTTCAAAACAAATTGGTACAATTTTAGACAAAGAAGAAGATAAAACTGCTGCAGCGGAGTATTATTTACAAGCAGCAAGAACATTTTATTATCTAAATGATACAAACACTGCTGCACAATTGTTTAAAGAGCTTGATAAGATGGTTTCTGATAAGAATGTGGTTTTGCCAAATTATACTCTAGATCGTATAAATTTCATGAGATTGATTATTATACACTCTTCAACAAATAGTGTGATAAAGAAGTAATAGTTGTAAATGCAACTTGTTTTAAGTATATGCATGATTTTCTATTGCCATACTTTAGCGATGTTGATGCTGTATTAAACTTAGCGGATAGCCCTAAAAAAGATGCAGTACGTGCTGCCATATATTCAAATGAGCATTCTATCACTCAACTTGCGCTTTTGCTTTCAAAACTGGCTCGTGATAACTTTTTGGAAGAAATGGCACAACAAGCCGCATCCATTACACGAAGATTTTTTGGAAGAAACATTTATTTGTATGTACCACTGTATCTATCCAATTACTGTGTTGGTGGTTGCGCATATTGCGGATTTGCCTCAGATCGCTCAGTGCAAAGGAAAAAACTTTCCACACAAGAAATTTTATTAGAAATGAAAGCAATAAAGGAAATGGGGTTTGAAGAAATTTTGCTTCTGACAGGAGAGCGCACAAAAAAAGCGGATTTTAGTTATGTGTTAGAAGCGGTTAAAATGGCAGCAGAGCGCTTCCATTCCGTTAATATAGAGACTTTCCCGATGAGTTATGAGGAATATGAGGAGCTCGTTAAGGCAGGATGTACAGGAATGACAATCTATCAGGAAACTTATGATGAAAAATTATACGACGAGCTACATAGATGGGGTGAGAAAAAAAATTTTTTGTTTAGATATACAACACCTGAAAGGGCAGCAAAAGCTGGTATCAGACATATAGGGCTTGGCGTTCTGCTCGGACTTGCCAATCCCATAAGTGACCTTTTGAAGCTTTTTGTACATTTAAGGACACTTCAGAAAACCTATTGGCAGACAGGCTTCTCTGTTTCTTTCCCCAGATTGCGTCCAGAAGTTGGCAACTTTAAAGCCAGTTATTATGTTTCTGATAGAGAACTGGCGCAGTTTATATGGGCATTCAGAATATGCCTGCCGAACGTGCATTTAACACTTTCTACGCGGGAGAGCCCTGCATTTAGAGATGGCATCGCTGGATTAGGCATCACTCGTATGAGTGCAGGCAGTAGAACTAGTGTGGGTGGGTATCTCAGGGAGCGCCAGGAAGATGTGGGACAATTTCAAGTATATGATGATAGAAATGTGCACCAAATTGTTGAAGAACTAAAGAAAAAACAGCTTGAACCTGTTTTTAAAAATTGGGATGCTGCGTTTAGATAGGATAGCTTATGGATGCTAATAATCTAAAAGATAAAATGGGGCAATTTCTTAATGCAGGACTTTATCTTGTGACGAGCAGCGAACTTTCAAAGGGGAGAAGCTCTCTTGATGTAATAAGGGCTTTTTTGCAGGGTGGGGGAAGGCTTGTTCAATTGAGAGAGAAATCGTTAAAGAAACGTGATTTTTTCCTTTTGGCAAAACGGGCTTTGAAACTCTGCAGATCGTTCGGTGCAATCCTTATTATTAACGATCATCTTGATGTTGCAGCAGGTATTGAAGCAGATGGTGTTCATCTTGGGCAAGATGATTTTCCTTGTGACGTGGCTAGAAAACTTTTCCCAAATTTAATTATTGGTGTTTCAACTCATTCTAGAGAAGAAGCTATTGCAGCGCAAAATGCAGGTGCTTCTTATATCAATATAGGGCCTCTCTTTCCAACTACCACGAAAGAATGGAATAATAATTTTCTCGGGACAGAAGGGCTAAAAAACATATTGCCTTATGTAAAAATCCCATTTACTGTTATGGGTGGTATAAAGGAACAACATATCCCAGAACTTGTTTCTGCTGGAGCCAAAATAATAGCAGTGGTTACCGCAATCACTATGTCAGATGATCCATTAAATACTACTAAACTCTTACTTAAACTCATAAGGCAGGAAAAAGAACATAATGTATGACGTTAAATCTTGAACAACAGATCAATTTTTTAAAACAAGTTAATGCTTGTTTCTACAAAGAAAACTGTAAAGCACAAGTGTGTTCTAAATGCCAGGATTTTCAGGAAATTCTGTCATTAATCAGGATAACTGCTAATGCTGATGCAGTTCTATTGATTGAGTATAATCATATAGATAACACATTGTCAAAAAAACTCTTTAACGCAACACCTACTTTTGAATTTGATATGTCAGAAATAGTCAATTTCTTTCATGAGAAAAAAAATAAAATTTCTAAACTATTAATCCAGAAACGAAGCAATCCCATTTCTATCCTGCAAAGGCAAAAAATGCCAATTAGACAACGCAAAAATTTATACATCTCATTACATCATCTGGCTGTCGAAAACACTTTTTTAGCTTTTGTATGGCAGGATAAAAATATCTTTTCTAAAAAATTAATTGACGATTGTCTCCACATTATCAACGGCATATTAAGATGGAAACAAATGCATATTGAATTTTTGAAAATGAATAAAATTCAATTAGCAGGACTTATGTCTGGCGCAGTGGCACATGATCTCAACAACATTATTTCTGGTGTGCTTTCTGCACTGGAGCTTACGAAGTATAACAGCATAGATGAAAAAAACTTGCAAGAGATTAGGTATGCCCTTAAAAGAGGTGCAGAGATGCTGGGCAATCTATTGGGTTTCATCAGAGAAAATAAAACTCTCAATGATTATCAGATATTAGATTTAAATAAAACAGTCAAAAATACGTTCCCACTGCTAAAGTTAATGGTAAATAAAAAATGCAACCTTAATGTAGAATTTTCCAACAATCCGATTTTGATAAAAGGAGTACCATCAAAAATAGAGCAAGTTTTGATGAACCTTATAACCAATGCAAGAGATGCAATTTCAACATCATCAAAAAAAGGAAAAATAAGGATAAAGTTGGCATGTGTTGCACAGAACAAGCAGTTTTTGCCTACTTTGAATAACAAATCTTTGGCTTGTATAAGTATAACAGATAATGGTTGTGGAATCGCAAAAGATAAAATAAATAAAATTTTTACTCCTCTATTCAGTACTAAACTAGAAAATAGTGGAACAGGACTGGGACTTTTTATAGTGAAAAATATCGTAGAAGCACATGACGGTTTTATAGATGTAAAAAGCAGAGTAGGGAAAGGAACAACATTCTCTTGCTATTTTCCTCTTATAGATTAAGTCACTATTCAACTATGGCATAAAGCCTCTCTTCTTCGGCGTTGAATGATGGCATTACAAGAGTAGTAGTTGGGATAGTATCATTTTCTAGCTCTTTAAGAACGGCTTCAAGGCATACGGGACAATATGTGTGAGAAAACAACACTTTGTTAGCAGGAATAATTTCTGTACCTTCAATCCATTCAGTGCCTTTTCTTATTTTTCCGCATATGCAACATTTTGCTATTATAACTTGATGCATTGAAATGTTCTCCATAGTCATAGTAAAATGAATTTAGCAGACAATATGCCATTAGATGAAAAGGAAATTTTTGGAAAAGAAGGACAACAAAATTGATTAGTTAAGCCGATAATCTTGTTAGCACCATCAAATCCACAAAATTACATTAATGCATGGTATTACAGCACAAAAGCAATGTCGCATAATATATCTTATGTCTACTATTTTTGAGATCGACGCACTACAGCTTGTGGTCAAACTTATTAACAGCCTGTTAATTGACATTCTCCTAAATGTTTCTTCGTAGGAATTCTTTTTAGATATCCAGAAAAAAACCATTCAGTAATGATTTGCTCTTTCGTCATTTGCTCTTTCTCCTTGACAACCTTGCTTATGCAAATATCGTTCTACTCTAAATATAAAAGCCACTAGCTGTGCTATGTTTAAAAAGAATGCTCTAATGTTAGATGATGATTATAAAAATGTTAGACAAAATAAAAACCCCTGATGATATTAAAAAGCTTTCGATTAAGGAATTAACCATTCTAGCAGAAGAGATTCGAAAGTTAATTATAGAAACAGTAAGTAAAACTGGGGGGCATTTAGCGTCCAATCTTGGAGTGGTTGAGCTTACCATTGCTATGCTAAAGGCATTTAGTCCACCTATTGACAAAATCGTCTGGGATGTTAGCCACCAGTGTTATACTTATAAGATACTTACAGGTAGAGCTGATCGTTTCCATACTTTAAGACAAACAGATGGAATTTCTGGCTTTCTTAAACGTGATGAAAGCCCCTTTGATGTTTTTGGTGCAGGACATGCGGGAACTGCGCTTTCAGCCGCGTTAGGAATGGCAGTGGCAAGAGATTTAAATAACACCAACGAACATATAGTTGCTGTTGTTGGTGATGGTGCATTGACCTGTGGCAGTTCTTATGAAGCATTAAACAACATTGCATCTACAACTCAACGTCTGATTGTAGTTTTGAATGATAATGAAATGTCTATTTCTGAGAATGTTGGCTCTATTGCTCATTATCTTGGAAAGCTGCTTGCCCAGCCACGTTATAACAGGTGGAAAAGTTCTGTGGAAAAGTTTGCACGTTTTAAACTAAAGTTAGGTAAATTACGCGGATTATATTTCAGGATGGAAGAAGCTATTAAGAGTTTGTTTCTATCAAACGTCCTTTTTGAAGAATTTGGTTTGCGCTATATAGGACCTATTGATGGGCACAATATTGCCCTGCTCCTTTCTGCCTTTGAGGTGGCAAAAAGCTCTGACGAGCCCATTTTATTGCACGTGGTTACACAAAAAGGCAAAGGATATAAATATGCGGAAGAAGAGCCTGATGTCTGGCATGGAACAGGTGCCTTTGAATGTGATAGTGGAAAATCTGTGGTTGAGGCTGGCGAGGTTAAATATTCTGATGTTTTTGGTGATGTTTTATGCCGTATTGCTGGTAAGGATGATAAAGTTATTGCTATTACAGCGGCAATGAAATCAGGGACAGGTCTTACCGAATTTGCGAATAAATTCCCTGAAAGGTTTTTTGATGTAGGTATATGTGAAGAGCATGCAGTGATATTTGCGGCAGGGCTTGCTACGCAGGGATTTAAGCCTGTGGTTGCAATTTATTCAACATTTATGCAGCGTGCAGTAGATTATGTTTATCATGATGTTTGTCTACAACGATTGCCTGTTGTGTTCTGCCTGGATAGAGCCGGCATTGTGGGCGACGATGGTCCTACGCATCATGGAATTTACGATATTGCAATGCTAAGAGCATTTCCCGGGCTTATAATAATGCAGCCAAAAGACAGGAATGAGCTTGCTGATATGCTCTACACTGCTCTTTCAATGGCGAAGCCGTGTGTGATACGTTATCCAAAAGGTATTGCGCCGGGCGCTTCTTTAAAAAATGGTGATTTTAAATTAATTCCTTTTGGAAGTGCGGAAAAGATTTCTCTAACAAAAGGTTCTTCCGTAGCAATATGGGCGCTTGGCGATATGTTGCCTTTAGCTAATGCTGTAAAAGAAATGCTGGCTTCACACAACATATTGGTTGATATTATAAACCCGCGTTTTGTAGTCCCTGTTGATGAAGAATTATTAAAAACACAATTAGAGTATATCAAGGTGCTAGTAACGATTGAGAACGGTGCTGTTACTGGTGGTTTTGGTTCAGCAGTTTGCGAGTGTGTTCAAAAATTCAAGTATAAGGGAGTTATCTTGAACTTTGGATTTCCTTGTGAGATTATACCGCATGGTAGCAAAAAATCCTTATTTGAGCGTTATGGCTTAACTGCAAACAGCATTGCAGCAAAAATCAAGAGTCATATAAGCTAACTAAAGCCTTACTTGTTTTTTGTTGGTACATCCAAAGAGAACATCAAACATAACACGAACGGATGGATCAATCAGGAAGTCATTTTCACTATCCCAGTCTAATCTCGGTTGAATTTCATAAAACAACCAATCCTGATATAACAAGGCTCTAAATCTAAAGCCTATTCTATAGGTTTGCATTAGCCAGCTACTTTCTTTATTCCAGAAAAGGCTTCCAAATATGCTCCCTACTCTATTTTCACCTAATGCACGTCGCAGAGCAAGTGTCTCCTCAAATTCCACTCCATCGCTGTGTTGTGCCCAGAGTGCAGCAATAGTGTTTTTTATGCAATAATTTTGAGAAAGATCACGTTCAATATCAAGTTGTGTCATTTCTCCAAATCCATCATCTCTATACCAAAAAAGTTCTTCTGTTATCGTATGTTTTAAAGAGCATATTGCCTTTTCATAAGAATATCTTATAAGCCCAAATGGCTCTGGTAAGGGTGAAAAACGTAATCCAGCATCTGCATCAAGAGCAAATATGGCTTTTTTGATTAACTGTAAATTTATTCCAAAATGGAGATAATTATCTGCGGCTTTTGTCGTGGGAAAGTCCTGTCCGGGTAATTCGTCTCGTCTGATATTATCGAGAAACATTCTAAACTTTTCTTGCAAATGTGGCAATACAATCTTTAAACTTAACCCTCCTGAGATAGATGGTCCATCATATCTTGATATTTGCGGCTGAATACGTAATTTTAAGATACAATCTGGGGATGACGAGTCGTTAGCATCATCTGTATTATTCCAAAAAAAGGAGTCTAGTTTCATCGCGGCTGTTTCAATTTTTTTGGAAAAGAAGTCTCTAGCAGAACATATACGATTTAATGTTTTATTTGTTGGGCTATTGCTGGTTGGTATTGTTAAATGTGGAGTGGCTGCAGGTATTTCTGCTGTATAATACCCTGGCACTAACAGAAGAATGCAAAATAACACAAAAAAAATAAACAGAAATTTCATTTAGATGTCAGGCGTGAGATAGCAATATAAAATTGACGCCCTTCAATCGTTTCCTGTGTTGTGGCATCTGCTTCGTTTTCCTTAATAACAGTTAATTCAGCCAGAGCCTGTTTTGCCAGAAACTCTTTCCATTCTTGTTGGATATCACCTTCAACGTTTAGTTTTATGCGATCACTTATAGCGTATCCCTGTTTCTTACGCATATCCTGAATGATTCTATTTAACTCGTTTGCAATTCCTTCTTCAATGAGTTCTTTTGTTAGAGAAAAATCAAGCGCCACAAGTATGCCATGTTCGCTTGCCACTTCAGCATTATCTTTTCCTTCGTATCTTATTTCTATCTCATTTTTATCAAGTATCCATTCCCTACCCTGCTCAAAGACAACAATTTTTTCACCGATATCTTTAATCTGCCCTGCTTTTGCAGCTTTAATAATGGTTTGTACATCTTTGCCAAACTTTGGACCTAAAAGGCGTGGATTTGGAATGGCTTTAACTTTTGCAAGGTCTTCTGGATTAGCTATTAGCTCTATTGATTTAACGTTCAACTCGTTTTTTATAACGTCCAGCTGGTTATCCAGTATTTGTTTATCCAATGATGGTGGCAAAGCAAGCATAAGTTTTTTTAGTGGCTGACGCACTCTGATAGCTTTCTTTTGCCTGAGCGAGAGCCCCAATTTTACGACTAATCTTGCCAACTTATTTTCTTCTATCAGCCCTATGTTGTAGAAACTTTCTGGGATATCAGGCCATTTTGAAAGATGCACTGAATCTTCGTTAGTTAATACTCTATAAATATAATCTGAAATGAATGGGGCGGATGGCGCCAATAATTTCATCAGAGAGCATAAGATATAATAAAGCGTTTCGTAAGCATGTATTTTATCTTTTGTTAACCCTCCTTCTGCCCAAAATCTTTCTCGTGACTGGCGAATGTACCAGTTTGTTAAATCATCTATAAAATCAAGAATTGGTGAAAGGCTATGATTTAGATAAAAAGTTTCAAAAGCTTTTTTTACTTTCTTTTCTACAGCGTAAAGTTCTGCCAGTATCCATTTATCAATATTTTTTTCTAGAGCTGGAATTTTATTAGGGTCACCTTTAAAACCATCTATATTGGCATAGGTAACAAAAAAATGAAACGCATTCCATAATGGCAAAATAACCCTTTTAATTTGATCTTCAACACCACTATCTTTAAAGTTTAAATCATCCATCACTACTGCTGGTGATGAGTGCAAATAGAGCCGCAGAGCGTCAGCTCCATATTTTCTGATAAGCTCCATCGGATCTGTAAAATTCTTTTTTGATTTTGAAAATTTTGAACCATCTTCGGCAAGCAATGTGCCATGCACCAGACAGTTTTTGAACGATATTTTATTGAATAAAGCAACACTCAAAACATGCATGTAGTAAAACCAGCCACGAATTTGACCAGGATACTCAACAATAAAATCACAGGGAAAATGTGTTTCAAACCATTCTTTATTTTTGAACGGATAATGGCACTGACCATAAGGCATAGAGCCCGATTCAAACCAGCAATCAAGCACTTCTGGCACACGCCTCATCATACTGCCGCAGCTCTTGCATTTAAAGGTTACTTCATCCATAAATTCTTTATGTAGGTCTTGTAGCCTGATGCCTGACTGCTTTTCAATTTCTTCTATTGAACCTAAAACCACTCTCTCATTACAGTTAGGATTTGTACAATCCCATACAGGTATTGGAGTGCCCCAATACCTTGAGCGAGATATGTTCCAATCTCTTGCCCCTTCAAGCCATTTCCCAAATCGTCCATGTTTAACATGATCTGGCACCCAGTTTATATCTTCATTTTTTTCCAGAAGTTTATCTTTAATTTTTTCAACAGCAAAATACCATGCATCCATAGCTCTATAAATTACTGGCGTTCTGCATCGCCAACAATGAGGATAATTATGCATAAGAGTCCTGTGCAAAAGAAGCACGCCTTTTTCTTTCAATGAACGTATCACATCTTTATTGGCTTCATGCACGTTTCTACCTGCAAACTCTTTAATTTCACTTGTAAAACATCCTTTTGCATCAACAGGATTTTTTACACCTATCCCATTGCGTTTGCAAAGCCAGTAGTCATCCTCACCAAAAGCTGGAGCGCAATGCACTATGCCTACTCCTTCTTCAAGACTAACAAAATCAGCAGCCAGAATTCTGAAACATCCCTCGTCAGTCAGTTCAGCAAAGTAATCATAAATTGGATAATACTTTCTACCGACAAGTTCTTTCCCTTTTAAGCAATCAACTATCCTGGTTTCCCCTTCAAATAAATTCTTCCATCGTTCAAAAAGTGCTTTTGCCAGAATGTATATTTTTCCCTGATTTTCCACTGCCGCATATTCGTAATCAGCGCCAACGGCAAGCACTAGATTTGAAATCAAAGTCCATGGTGTAGTAGTCCATGCCAGATAAAAAGTAGGTTTTCCTACTATATCATCTTTGGCTTTAAAAGCCACAATAATCTCAGGATCCTGTTTTGGCCTGGTTGAATCGGATTCTCTGATATCCGAAAAAGAAAGAGAAGTCTCACAATGATAACAATAAGGAGTAACTCTATAATCCTTATAAATGAGTCCCTTATCGTAACATGTTTTAAATACCCATAGGACCGACTCCATATAGCTTACATCCAATGTCCTATAAGCGTTATCATAATCAACCCAACGCCCTATTTTCTCTATGTATTCACGCCATGCCGCATTACAATCTGAAACCAGCTTTCTGCATGCATCATTAAAAGCTTTAACACCTAACTTCTTTTCTATCTCTGTCTTTTCTTTTATGCCAAGCTGCTTTTCAACAGCATTTTCAATAGGCAGTCCGTGACAATCCCAGCCCCACCTTCTAGGTACAGAACACCCCTGCATTGTGAAGAAACGTGCCAGAGAGTCTTTTAAAATAGAGACAAAAATGGTTCCGTAATGCGGAGCGCCCGTAGGGAATGGTGGTCCATCATAAAAAATTATCTCCTTTTTATACTTTGCAACGGACCTTTCAAAAATTTTATTATCTTTCCAATAACGAATCATTTCCTCTTCTATGAGAGGGAAAGAAACATTTCCTGTGGGTAGTTTATACATTGCTATAAGAATCTCCTTCAAAAAAAACGAACCTAAAAATTTAAACAAGAGTTTCTAAAAAACAAGCTTTAATTCATAGAAGTTTTTTCGTAAAAGACCAATGAAGCGCTCCCAATAATGCCCGCATCTGTTCCAAGTTTGGCTTTCAAAATTTTTACTCTTTTATAGAATAGCGAACTCAAACGCATCTTAAGATGTTTTTTAAAAGGACTGAATAGGACTTGCCCACTTTCTGCCATCCCGCCACCTATTATTATGGCTTCTGGCTGCAAAGTGTAAATTAGCCCGGCAAAGGCTATTGCCAGACATTCTGCCATAAAATCAAATGTTTCTATGGCAAGTTTATCTCCTGCTTTTGCTGCTTCTGCTATCACTTTAGGTGTAATTTGGTTTAACTTGCCGTTAATAAGTTGAGTTATGGAAGTTTTCCTCCCTTTTTTTATTTCTTTTAACACACGCTCAACAATCCGTTGATTCCCAACGAATGTTTCAAGTCCGGCAATGCCTTCGGGTGTCTTAATCCCTTCAAAGGTAATAGGGATGTGCCCTATTTCACCTGCCATAGAGTAAGCGCCACGATAGATTTTACCATCAACAAGTAATGCCCCCCCTACCCCAGTACCAAGTGTAACAAATATGGCATATTTCAACCCTTTGCCTGCACCAAACCTATATTCACCTGCAGCCATAGCGTTGGCATCGTTATCGACATAGATAGGCAAATTAAATTTTTGTTTTAGTAATTTGGCCAGCGGTATGTTGCGCCAGCCTTTAACATTAGGTAAGCCATAGACAAAGCCTCTTTGAAAATCTGTAAAACCTGGCACCCCTACCCCAATTCCTGCAAGCTGATCTTTTTCATTTTTTATCTCTCCTAAAATCTCATCTATTTTCATTATCCACTTATCAAGAGTATTTGCTGATTTAGTGGAAAACTGGAATTTTTTTAGCAAGAGCCCTTTTTCATTAACTAATCCAACCTTAACAAAAGTGCCGCCAAAATCTATGCCTAATGCTGTTTTCATAATATATCCTTCTCAAGAAATATTTTTTTAGCTTTATGCTTGAATAAGAATTCTAAAGACCTATAAAAGGTTCCTTTTATCAGGCAAAAATAATTTTTTATAATTAAATCTCAATAAAAATATGGAAAAATCTGATCTTCAAGGAGTATTCACTGCGTATTGCATTGAAAAAATCAACTGGCTTGAACCGCTTAAAATAAGAAATGTTTTCCAAAATTCTAACAGCGAGCTTGAGGTGGATTTAGGGTGTGGTAAAGGAAGGTTTCTTATAGCAAGAGCATCAAAATATCCTCAAATAAATTTTCTTGGCATTGAAAAACGTAAGAAACGTGTGGAACTTGTTGCAAGAAAAGCCGCAAGGCTTGGTCTAAACAACATAAAACTTTTGTGTTCTGAAATTGCTTTTGCTATGACTACCATTATGCCCTCTGCTGCTGTTTCTTCCTATTATCTTTTTTTTCCTGATCCATGGCCAAAAAGAAGACATAGCAAGAGACGCTTGTTTGATGTAAAATTTATGAACGCATTAGCCAAAACCCTTAAACCAAATGGCAAATTGCATTTGGCAACTGACGATAAAAATTATTATGAAGCCATTATCAAGATAATATCAAACGACCTTCGTTTTACTCCAGTTGAGCCTTTCATCCCAACCGATGAAGAAAAAACAAATTTTGAAATACTCTTTGCTAGCCAGAACAAAACGATATATAGATATTCAGCTGCATTAAAAGGATAGGAAATGAAAGTTTGTGTATTAGCCAGTAGCAGTGCAGGAAATTCCATTTTTGTTGCCAGCTCTTCCACAAAGATACTTATTGATGCTGGATTGAGCGGAAAAGAAATGGAAAACAGACTTAACGCCATAGGAGAAACTATAACAACGATTGATGCCATCTGCCTTACTCACGAACATTCAGATCATATTTCTGGCGCTTTTGTTTTACATAAACGATATAAAATTCCATTATATGCCAATTCAGCAACGGCTGAAGCTTCAGAATCATCACTTTCTGGCTCGCAGGCAATTCAATGGCGAATCTTTACAACAGGCTCTCTATTTAAAATAAGGGATTTAACAATAGAGCCGTTTTCATTGTCTCATGATGCTGCAGATCCAGTTGGCTTCGTGATTTCTGATGGTTTGTGTAAAGTTGGAATTGCTACTGACCTTGGCACACCAACAACTCTAGTAAAAGAGCGTCTAAAAGGATGCCAGATCGTTATACTTGAATTTAATCACGATGAAGATTTATTAAAAATGTCGGAGAGACCATGGGATGTAAAACAAAGGATTGCAGGTCGGCGCGGCCATCTTTCAAATTTTGCGGCTAAAGAGCTTTTAAAAGAATTTATTACCCCTTCCATACGTTACTTGTTTCTTGCCCATATTAGCCAGGAATGCAACACGCTATCATTGGCATTAAAGGCTGCAAATGAGCCGATGAAAGGGATGTTGTCCTCCTATAATATTACCATTCTACCAACATATCCAGATAGACCATCTGAGATATGCAGCATCTGATATAGCAACTAAACACTTAACATCATACAAAGTAGGTCGGATTCTTAAGGAAGGATTGATATTATTGGGTTGGATGCTGTCGTAAAAAAAGTGTTTCGGAAACGTATGCCAAAACATCTCTATACCCACCTCTAATGTTATAATCTATTCCTCAAAAAAACAGTCCATCTATCACTAAGATACATACTTGAACTGCCTCAACAGCGAAAAGACTATAACAACAATGTAATGCCCCCATCAAACCGGGCCACAGAAGATGGGAAATAAGATAGAAATTCATACGATGTGGTCAATCCTTTGTTTTGAGATTGTGTTTCGGAATTGAACTAATCTTTATTATAGTAATTTCGCTATTTATCAATTATCTTTTAAGCTTCTTGGAATTAGGAAAAGTTCTTTGGATAAATTACTACTCCCCTACCCCACAAAAATAGTGCCCAGTAGACCCCATCTCTTTATCGCTTCTAATATGGTTTCATCTGCTTCTGCATTCTTCCTGTTAACACATCTATCCATATCATTACCACATCCCTTACGCTTCACATAATACCAACTCCGTGTGAAAATCCTATGTATTCGCTTGCTTTCCTGACAGATAATCCTGATCCTTCGGCGACCACCGCGATCTACACATTTAACCTCATATCA
>CAZBHO010000003.1:0-6972 GCA_964491945.1 uncultured Verrucomicrobiota bacterium
AAGATCATCCTCATCGGTTCGGCTTCTTTCCATTATCATGCTGGTTTTGGCGGTGGTAGAAAATCCATTGTTCCCGGAATAGCATCAAGAGAGACTATAGCCAATAATCATAGTCTTACTCTTGATCCACTTGAAGATAGAATTCATCCTTGCGTTGAAATTGGACGACTTGAAGGTAATCCTGTCGCGGAGGAAATGCTGGAAAGCGCTTTGCTAAAGCCACCTGCTTTTATAATAAATACGGTATTATCGCCTGATGGTGAAATTATTGGTATCGCTTCTGGTGATATGTGCGCTGCGCATCTTGAAGCTTGCAAGTTGGTAGTAAAATATGAAAGTGCCAACATAAAAGAAAAAGCAGATATTGTAATAGCTGCTGCACTACAGGCACCGAACTGGGTACAGGCGCATAAAGCGCTTTTTAATGCTTCAAGAGCAGTAAAAGAAAATGGCATAATCATATTGCATGCTCCATGTCCTGAAGGCATAGGGAATGAACGTTTCAAGCATTGGCTATCAATACAGGATTTATCTCAACTTTTTCGGGAACTTCGCAAGCAACCTGAAGTTAATGGGCAAACCGCCCTTTCTACGAAGATGCGTGGGAAAAACACCATTATAATCACAGACCTGTCAAATAGCGATGTGACTACATTGCTGAATATGCAGAAAGCCGTCAATATAAATGAGGCTATTCAACATGCAGTTTCTGTTTTAATGAAACAAGGGATAACGCATCCCACCTGCTACCTTATGCCACATGCCATGCACGTTGTGCCTTTTTTGAAGTAAAACATGTAAAGTTTTTTATCAATCAGCTTAAGCAGAAGCCTGCTGTGGCGCAGGAGCTGAAATTTCTCTTAAGTGATTTGCTGCTCTGCGTTTACGGCGTATGGCTGTGTTTTTCTTTATAACGCCTTTTTTGGCAGCTTTGTCGAGGCGTGAACTATATTTAACAAAAAGTTCCTTCGCTTTTTCTAAATCTTTATTTTGATAGGCTTCAAAAAACTTTCTGCGCAATGTGGATAATTCAGATTTTATTGCTTTGTTTCTTACTCTAGCCTTTGCTGATTTTCTTACATTTTTTGCAGCACTTGGAAGATTTGGCATCTTTTTTTCTCCTTACTCTTATCAAGCTTTTTGTACCTTACCTGATTTTATACAACGTGTACAAACTTTTTTTACAACAGTTCTGCCATTTTCCCAGACATGAATTCTTTGAAGATTTGGTAGGAAACGGCGCTTTGTTATGCCAGTTGTATGTAAACCGATACCACCTTTCTTTTTCGGCATACCATGCCGAACTATTGTGTTTCCAGAAATTAATCCTTTTCCACAAACTTCACATACTCTTGCCATAGAATTCTCCTGTAAATTAAATCGCTAATTGCAAAAGAAGCTCTTATCCTATAAATCTCATTTAACTATGCAAGCAAAATTTATAATTATTTTTGCGCAAAATAGAACATCTTTATTGTTTGGCGATATTATTCTGTTTCTTAAGCATCAATTCTCCAAGTTGCCTTATGCGGTTTGGATGCATTAAAAGTATTCCTATGCCGCCAACTATATTGCCAAGCGTTACTGGAATGATATTTTTAAAAATAATTACTTGCTGATGCAATGGGACACCTTTTGCCAGAAGTCCAGCTGGAATTAGATACATATTTGCAACGCAATGCTCATAACCTGATGCAACAAATGCCATTATAGGCAGAATGCAGCAAAATATCTTTGAGATAATATCTTTTGCTATAATAGCCATAACAATTGCAAGTATAACGAGCATATTACAAAGTATGCCACGTGCAAATGCTTCGCCGAATGAGAGCGCTAACTTTGTCTCAGAAATTTTTGCTGCAAAACTGCCAAGATCTGTTGGCATATTATTTTGTTCTAAAAAACCAGATAGCCAGATGAGCCATAAGAAAAGCAACGAACCTGCAAAGTTTCCGAGATAAACAGCAAGCCAATTTCTTAGCATCTTAAGAAATGAGAACTGGCGCGTGATGGTTCCTATAATCATAATGATATTGCCTGTAAATAACTCTGCTCCAGCCACCACCACCAGAACGAGCCCAACACTAAAAACTGCGCCGCTGACTATTTTACCCATTCCCGCTTGCATTGAAACCAGAAATAAATGTGCGCCTATGGCTATGTAAATGCCAGCCAGCACACCAAGCAAGAAAAGCTGCCAGCTCTTTGTATTTGCCTTCTTTATTCCCAGCAAAGAAATTGATTTCCCAACTTCCTTTTGGCTCAAAGCTGGTTCATAGATCGGCGTTGAAATAGTAGTTCCTGTGTTGTTGTTTCTGGGCTCAGTGCTGCTACCTTCTGGCATAACCAACTAACTCCAAATTTCTTTTAACAAAGGAAACTGCGTCTTATAGCCAACTAAAGCCAGATAAAGTCCACAATCAGGATAGTTTTTTCGCAGTTCCTTTAAGTTTGCAATAGGATCATAAGGGGTATCTTCTGGAATTGTATAACCGACGCATTCTGAAAGTAGGTGTAGCTTTTTAGACATCCACGCATCTATAATCACAGGCAGTCCAAATTGTTTTAATGTGTAAACTCTTTCGTCTCTGCCTATTATAGGTTGCGTGCATATAAACTCTGCGCCAGCATCAACCTTTCGTTTCATTTTTTCAAGCTCATGATCCTGCGGTTCATAAGGATTAAAAGCAACTCCACAGGTGAAAACGCCCGGATATTTTTCTTTGATGTAGCGCAGCAGTTCAACAGATGTTACTGTATTGATATTCTTTAGTCCAAGCGCTTCGGGTGAAAGTCTTGGAAGTCTTTCGCTGCCATCACCTGAAACCACCAGAAGATATTTGCATCCCATTTTTTGGGCTGTGTTTAATATCTCATCCAGCGCTTGCTTGGTATGAAATGTGTTCAAATGAATCATTAATTGTTCTGGCTTAACCTCAAGCCCAAGTTCAGGGATTATATCTGTGGCTTGAAAGCTTAAGTGTCCCATAGGATTATCAGTGATACAAGCAACATATCCTGCGTTAATAACCGTGTTGTATTTCTCTGCAAATTTTTCAAGATCTTCTTCAAGCTTTTCAGAATTTTGCTTCGGTGTGAGTATTTCTATGTGGTATATTTTGTTTTCTATGTGGTGTTTCATAATAATATCTCCTTTAGAACAGACCTTTTATTTTGCCAGTTTCAACATCAACATCTATATTCATAAAAGCTGGCCTGGAAGCGGTGCCCGGCATAAGTTTAATGTCACCAGCCACAGGCACCAGAAAACCTGCGCCTTTAAACAGCAAAAAGTCTCTAACAGGAAGCGTGAAATTGCGTGGTCTGCCTTTTAGATCGGGATTATGCGAGAGGCTTAAATGTGTTTTTACCATGCAGATTCCAAGTTCCTTAATGGAAGGATCTTGCTCAAATTTTGCAAGCTTCTCCTGTGCTTCTGGGGCAAAACTTACGCCATCAGCCCCATATATCTCCTTCGCAATAATTTCTATTCTCCTTGCTATGGGCAAAGATAAATCATATAAGAAGTGGAAATTATTTTTCTCATTGCATACCGCAACAACTGCTTCTGCCAGCTCCCTTGCGCCTTCGCCACCTTTTAACCAGTGCTCTGCAACAACAGCAATGGCTCCAGCCTGTTCTGAGATCTTCTTGATTAGCTTAATCTCATCAGGAGTATCAGTGTGAAAACTATTAATGGAAACTATTGGGCGCACTCCAGCTTTTTTTACAGTTTCAATATGAGCCAAAAGGTTCTCGCAACCTTTTTCCACAAGCTCAAGGTTCTCTTTCGTATAGGCTTCGTCAAGAGGTAAGCCGGGCTTAACAACTGGGCCACCCCCATGCATTTTTAAAGCTCTTACCGTTGCCACAACCACCACTGCATCTGGCTTAAGCCCAGAAAATCTGCATTTTAAGTTCCAGAATTTTTCGAAGCCTATGTCTGCACCAAATCCGCTTTCAGTAACGTGATAATCTGCAAGTCTTAAACCTATTCTGTCGGCTATAATAGAGCTCTGTCCTATGGCTATGTTAGCAAAAGGTCCTGCGTGAACAAATACAGGTTGTCCTTCTATTGTTTGTAATAAATTAGGATTAATGGCTTCAACAAGCCATGCCGTCATTGCGCCATCAACACCAAGATCTGCTGTCGTTATCTCCTTACCGTTCTTGCTATATGCAACAACCATTTTTGATATTCTTTTGCGCAAATCTGCTAGATCATTTGCCACAGCAAGAATTGCCATTACTTCGCTTGAAACAGAAATCTGGAAGCCAGACTCCATTTCAACACCATCCTGCTTGCCGCCCCTACCAATTATGATATTACGTAAAGCCTGAGCACAAAAATCTATTGCCCATTTTATTAAGACCCTTTTTGGATCAATATCCAGTCGTTTCAATCCAAGTTTTGATAGCTTTTCATCATCGTAATTTTGCTCATGTTGCATTCTGGCTGTTAAAGCCACCATCGCAAGATTATGGGCGTTTGTAACTGCATCAATATCACCTGTTAACCTGATTGCGCCGGGAGCCAGAGGGATAACCTGCGCCAATCCGCCGCCTGCAGCAGCGCCCTTTATATTAAAAGTTGGTCCTCCACTTGCCTGTCTAATAGCACCTGTAACCTTTTTGCCTAGCACACCTAGCCCTTCTATTAAGCCTATAGTCGTGGTAGTTTTGCCTTCGCCAAGTGGAGTAGGGGTGATTGCTGTTACATCAATATACTTTCCATGCTTTGCTTGAGATAATCTCTTTAAAACTTTTGCTGCATCAACCTTTGTAAGATTGCGACCCATAGGGATAATTTCTTCTTCCATAAGCCCAAGTTCTTTGCCAAGTTGTGCGATGGGCTTCATATGTTCTTCGCATATTTCTGCTATCTGCCAGTCTTTCAGCTTGCGTGGGTCAAGGTTATGCATCATGTCTTATTATCTCCTTTCGAAATGTATTAAAAATTATTATTCCTTGCCAAGCCTGCCTTCACGATGTGCCGCAATGTATTCTGCGCCAAAAGCATCTTCACCGGTAAGAAGGGCTTTAGCAAGTCTGAACGGTTCAGAGCTGGTATCAAGCTTGCTCAAAATATCTTCATTTATCTGCAATGGATCAACAATCCCGCTATCACAACCTGCTTCAACTGCAAGACAAGTAAAAACCTGATTGATGAGTTTACGATTTGGCAATCCAAAAGAAACATTGCTTAAACCACCAGAAACGTGGACTTTATTTGAAAACTTTTCTCTAATGCGGCGCACCGCATCAAGAAACTTAATGCCATTTTCAGGGTCTGTGGCTACAGGGAAAACCAATGGATCAAAATATATAGCTTCATCTGGAATGTTTGCCTGCTTTAAAAGTTCATATAGTTGCAGCATATTCTCAACTCTATCATCCACACCGCAGGGCATATCCTTCTCTCCAGCCGCAGATGCAATAACTACTGCTCCAAATTCTGCGGCAATTTTTATGGCATCTTTCCTTTCCAGCGATACTGAATTAACCATCGGCTTGCCACGTCTAAGATCGCAGGCTTCAAGCCCTGCTCTTAAAATATCTGTATTAGAGCTATCTATGGAAAGCGGGATGCTTGCGGCTTGTTGAACAACTTCTGCCATCCATTTAATTACCTTGATTTTTTCCTGAATGTCTGTGCTGAACTCATCAACATTTATGTCAAGAAACGAAGCCTTGCTTTTTTCCTGTTTAATTGCCATGCTCTTTATATAGCTAGTGCCCAGTTCGCTCACTTCCCCTTTGCCATATAGTGCCTGATATGCGGCAACAGCGCAATGCCTTACTTTACCTTCCTTCCAATCAGCACGTTGTGTAAAGACTTCTGGCACAGGCAACTTCTTCTTCGTGCCGTTATAATCAAAAAATATAAAAAAGGAATCCCCTTCCTGTTTAACAAAAGCGCCGCCAACTTTATAGATACGGGTACAGTGAATGTTTTCTCCTATGGCTATAAACTTCATTGCATTGGTTCTCCTTTTATAGACATAAATGTTCTAGTGATAAACTGGCAATTCTAGTGAAGGGAAATTTTTAGTCAATTTTTTTGTTTAACTAGAACTTGACACGCTCTTATTTTTATTTTATGAAATCTGGCAATTAGCGAAGGAGATGTACTGATGATAAAGCATAAAAGAGGCCGTCCTTGTATAAAAAAGCCTTATGTATATGAGGTAGTAAAGCAGAGAATTATATCAGGAGTGTATCCGCCGGGCACATGTATTCCTTCAACAGAAGAGTTGGCTTATGAACTAAGAATGAGTATGTTCCCTGTGCACAATGCCTTAACAAAATTGCAAAAAGAAGGCTGGCTTGAAAGGAGGCATGGTTCTGGAACTTATGTTTCAGATAATCCGCCAGCTCACAGGATGATGGATACAATCCTGCTGGCTATGAATGCGCAAGGGCATCTTTTCTCTGACATATCGGTTATGTTACTTAATAAATTGCATAATCATGGAAACACAGTGATGTTGCTTGATATGTCTCATAACAATGCTGCAGAACTATTGCAAAAAATTTTAAAATCAGATCTTAAAACATGCATAATTCACGGTTCAAAGTATTTCCCTTTTAGAAAAATTCTTCCTTTCATTACACCCTCAAAGAATTTTATAAGCATCATAGATTTTGCCTTCTCCAATGATAATGTGCAAAAAATTCTTGTTGACCACGCTGAAGGTGGCAGGATAGTGGCAGATTGGCTGCAAAAAAAAGGCATAAAAGATGTACTGGTGATTGGAACCCCAATGCAAATTGCAGCATTAAACTCCAATAATCTTTCTGAAATGCCAGCAGCTTTTAGAAAAGCTTTTGATAAGGCTAAAGGCAAAATGCTCACATTAGCAAGCGATACATCCGATCCCAACAATGTGCAGTTAAACAAAAAGAAACTTGTCGATATGGTAAAAAACGTAAGAGCTATTTTTGGATTACGGGATGTTGAAGCATTAATGG
>CAZBHO010000003.1:7092-11387 GCA_964491945.1 uncultured Verrucomicrobiota bacterium
GCTTGATAAAATAGCTGAACGTGCCTGTGAGATTGTGCTTGCTTTGCATAATTCAGAAAAACCTAAAGAGGCTGTCTCTATCAGAATTTCGCCACGCATTATTGAACGTTAGAACGGAAAGCTATAGGCGTTTTGTCTAAAGGGTAAGTCTTGCGGAAAAAATATCCCACCTCCGCCATTCAATTGACCTCCGCTCTTTAAATGAGCAACAACCGTCTTTAATAAAGAAGTATCCTGTGGAATCTCATCAAGATTTTCAAAAGTGCGTCCAAATAGTTGTGTAAAAAGTCCCGCCACACCGCTCTCATTAAGAACAGGGAAAAGATACCAGCTCTCAGAAAACTTTCTGATGTTTGATTTTTCAGGTAACAACCTTCGCCATTCAGTATCGCATAGCCATGAGTAGCAGGTAAATGCTTGATAGGGTCTATCTGGAAAATATTCGGCAAAGAATTCAATAGCTTTGTTAAACGAAAAGGCACATTCATCAAGTTCCATCGGTCCCGTTTCTGGAATGTGCACGCCAAGTGTTGGAGCGCCTTTGCCAATTATGATTTTCCAATCACTTACATTTAACTTTACTGGTTCTGGCAAGGCTCTGCCTGAAGGATGTATAGGCGTTGCTTTAATAGAGTGAGCATTCCTTTCAAAAACAGAAAGCCACGGAGCCGTTTCCTTTGTTTTTTATGAGCCATCGTATTGTCCATCTTTTCTGAAGGCAATATCTTTTTTACTGACTATCATGATTGTTTCTTTAGAAAGAGAGTTTCTAAAAGCGAAAAGTTCTGATGGAAAATTTTCAAACCTGAATTGCAATCTTCCCAGCTTAAAAATCATCCCAAGGAAATGTGCATATAGCCAATGCTTTTCAGAAAATCCTGCCACACCTTTCCGTTTTGTGTGCTTTTTTATCCAAAGCTCCAGATCCAGAAGAGTATCTTGAATGATATTATGAGGAATGCCTCTTGATGTATGATGCTCTTTTAAAATTGCATAGCCTGATAGTAATACAAATGCATAGAAAAAGCCTGCATCTTTGCCTAAAATATCAATAGGTAATTTAGGCAACGAACAGAAATTGTGAGCTTTTGTATCTAACGAAATATCAGTTTGAAAGAGATAAAGATGAAGAAGCGCTCCAAAGTGCAAGGCAAACTCATTCTTTAATAAAAACGGAAGCGCCTCTATCAACATTGCTTCTATTTCATCTGAAAAACCTATTTGTTTGGACACGTAGGATATGTTTTTTTCGGAAAAGAAAGATTTTGTGCTGTCAATATGCTGGGATTTAACTGTTTTCTCAATTTCTTTTAAGCAGCTTATAGCTTGTTGTATAGAAAGCTCTTTTGCAATTTCTTCAACTGAAATTTTTGTTTGCATTGTCTTTGAGTTTTAATTAATGCCCAACAAGAAGAGCCACAAAGGCCTTTTGCCTATATAAATTTTTGCTTCCGCTGTGGTGCCGGGAGGAACGTGTTTATCTTTTGAATCAAAACTACAATAGACCACGCGATAAGTATTGCCACCTTCCGATTGAATAACGTTTCTGAGAGACTCCACCTTACCATAAAAATATGTTCCAATTAAGCTCCTGTAAGATCCTAATCTGGCGGCATATTTGTTTCCCACGCTAATCTTTGTTGCATAACGCTCTGATACACGCAGCTTTAAGATCTGGCGTGTTCCACCAAAAATTTCCATTAACACCGTTTCTGGTTTAACCAGTTCTCCCTGAACAAATTCATATTTCAGCACTTGCCCTGATATAGGGGCTCTTATTTCTTTTGCTTTTACACTTGCCTCGGCTTTAATAACAGCTTCTCTCTTTGCTTCTAACTCTTCTCTTAAAACCATTAGTTCTTTTTCATAAATTGAAATATCCTTCTTCTGCAAGGATTCCAGTTCGGCTCGCGCTAGTTTTTCTTTTAATTCATCTTCCTCCATCATACTGCCAGAAACAAGCCCTTTTGAAAAGAGTTCTTTGGTTCTTGCAAGACGGCTTACAGCGTTTTGTAGTTTTAATATGGCAACATTTATGTCCTCCGCGAGCCTACGTTTTTCTTCTTCTATTTCGGCTGTACGTCTTTTGAGCTCCGCTTCCACCTTATTCAGTTGCTTTTTAGCTTCACCTAAAGATGCCATTTCCTCCTCAGCTTCAAGTTGCACCAGTAAGTCTCCCTTATTAACAGTATCACCTGAATGAACCATTATTTTTTTCACTTTGCCAATCATAGGAGAGCGAATTTCTGCGTATTCTTCTGTGGTGACGTAACCTGTGGCTGGAACGTAGTTGTTTACTGGTATAATAAAACCAAGTATTAATATGGCAAGGCAAATGCCTGTTATTATTAAAATGATTTTACGTCTTCTTGTTATACGTTCCTGTCTGGAAAGGGGAATTTTATCGGCAGCTGTTATTCTAATATCACCCATATATGTGAATCAAACTTTACTGAAGTTAATTTTACACAGGATTTTGGCATAGTAAAAACTATTTTTCTTTTCCTGCAAAGTATTTAGACTTCATAAAGTCTTTTAACAAGTTATGCATACTTTCGGTTTCGTCATCAAATCGCTTAATGCAAAGATTACAATCTGCGCATTTTCTCTCATAGCAGTTTCTATGAACTCTTGCAGGGTACATCTTTCTAAACGCATCGTAGCAGGCAGTGGAACAAAAGATATATCTCTCCTGAGTTGAACCGAAAGCCACGTGAGTGAGGATTATTCCCTCATCAGCAGGAGAGACTTCTTTCTCACACCAGCCACAGACTATTTTTAATCTAGACATAATCTGCTTATATCTCTGATTTACCTCTTCTTTTTTCCATACATATTCTATCCAGCTAATGGCATCTTTGCTAACTTTTGCCACAACTACATCTTCTTTCAAAATAAATACGTCACCTGTGGCAATAACATAGCATACCTCGCCTTCAATTACGGCATCACTCCTTCTTAAATGCACACGCACCGGACCTTTTTTGGGAACCTCATAAGCATTCCATCCACAGGCTTCGCAGATAGTTGCAAAAAGATGTGTGTTTAAATGCTCGCCACAACGTGGACACACTCCCATTTGCATCACGTGAAGCTGTTTTAAAGAATCTTCTGCAGCAACTTGCACCTGCTTCTCTGCTTCTTTCTGCAGCTGGCGCTCTTTTATTCCATACTCTTCTTCAAGAATAAGCATATCCCGCTCCAGCTTCTCTCGCTGCTGTTCAGGCAGCACAGTGGCTATAAGAGGCTTCTCCTTAGCCTCTTCATCGGCTCGCTCACCAAATCCAAAAAAATCTCGTAACATTTTCATAAAATTATGATCCTTATATTCATTACGACCGATTTTACTATCTTGAGTATTCATCTGTTATTAAGTTTATTCTTCCCAACAATATCCTGAATAATAGTTGAAAGAAGAATATGCCTTTAATAAATCTATTGCTATTAGTATCTGACGTTTAAGAGCATCAGTCAAGTCTTTTTGGCTATCAAGCACATTCCGGCTTCTACCTTCGCCGAGTCTGAATCTTTCATTTTCAGCTTGAAGGGCTTTTTTTGCCTCTTCAACAGCGGTTGCGCATAAATCCATTCCTACCACAGCTGTGGAAAAATTACGATAGGCTGTGTTTAATTCGTTTTGTATCTTAAGTTCATTATCCCGTAAAATGGCTAACTTCTCGTTGATTAAGGCATTCAAGCTTCTGACTCTTGCTTTTTCACCCCTATTGCCAAATTTTCTGGACCACACCAGAGAGATTTCTGCACCATAATTGCGGTAAGAAAAGTATTTATCTGTTCCAAAAACATTATCTGGATTTTCCCCTTGCCATATAGCGCTCACATTGAAGTTTAATTCACCCTTTTCCTGATCTCGCGCCTGTTGTCGTGTGATTTCAAGAAGACTGATCTCATCAAGTAGCTTATTAAAATCACCTCGTGCTCTCAGCACTTCTGATATAAAGAAAGGCTCCTTTATCTCTACAACATTTGCCCACAAAATTATTTTCTCAAAGGCATTAGAGATATCCACAAAATAGTTGGTGCCACCAAGCAGCTTATCCAAAGCTTCTCGCCTTGTATCAATAACTCCATAGGCAGATATACGTTCTTGCTGGCGTAAGGCAAAGTCAGAACGTGTTGAAAAAAGCTGATATTCCGGAATAGCCTTAGATTTCACAAGCTCAATTGTCTCTTCAAGAAGTCTCCTTGACCTTTGTTCTGCCATCTCACTAATAGAATAATATGCGGCAGCTTCCAATAAGGCTATGTATGCCTGCTCCACGGCAAAGCGACAA
>CAZBHO010000003.1:11397-12710 GCA_964491945.1 uncultured Verrucomicrobiota bacterium
TGGCTAGTCTAACTTTTGTGAGCTTTTCCTCGTATAAAAGACGCCATTGCTTAAAACGCCTATCTCGCAGCAAAGGAATTGTTATCGTGGCTGAAGCCTTGCTCTGAAAAAGCTTGTCCGTTATTTTATTGGTGTCTGAAAGATCATTTGCCTTTAGTCCCCTAAAATAGTTTTCAAGGGCTTCCAACTTAAAATAAAATCCCGGATCCACCGCAAAACTACTTTCAAAAGAAGCCCCTGCTTTGTTATACCCACCTTCTTGTGGATTATCAAAAACACCTGCCTTAAGCAGAGGATCATAAAAGCTAAATATCTCTTCCACCTGACTTTCTGTGCTTTCAAGCTGATGCTGAGCAGCTTTAACTTCAAGGTTATTTTCAAAAGCCAGATCGATAAGTTTTGTCAGCTCGGGGTTGGCTTGCAAAAAATTTATATAAGTAAAAAAGCATAAGAATGAGATTTTTGCTTTCATATAGCATTTGCTATCCCTTTCTTTATGGATTTTAAAATTGGAATGGCTTCTGCCAGCACCATTTCTGGCGTTATTGCCTGCATACAGGAATGATCTTTAAATCGGCATTTCTTGCGAAAACAAGGTTGGCAATTTAAGCCAGAACTTACTATCTTATGATTCGCTCCATAAGGACCTGTTCTTTTTGGATCAGTTGGTCCAAAGATAGCAATAACTGGAGTACCTAACGCAGCGGCAAGGTGTATGGGACCTGAATCGTTGCCTATAACTAAATCCATTTTTGCAAGCCACGAAGCAAGCATTGGCAAAGAAAGTTTTCCAACATTGTCTATAAAATTGCCTTTAAATTCCTTCACAAATGCTTGTGCTAGCTTTTTTTCGCTTTTTGCACCAAAAAGAACTATATCTGCCTCAAAATTATGATAAAGGTCATTGGCAAGCCGGGCAAAAAAATGCAGTGGCCAGTTCTTGCTTTGCCATCTACTAAAGGGAATAACCCCTACCATAATTTTTTCTTTTTTCATTTTTATGTGTGGCGGAACAATAGGGAATTGTGCAGGGATGTATGGCAATTTAAAATAAGAAACAAAATCATAATACCTTTCAATCGCATGCCTGTTTAAATTAGATGAACCAGCTGTTTCATCATAAAAAAGACTTGCGCACTCTCTGCTGAAAGCGTGTCCTATGCGTTTTTTCCCTTTTGCAATTTTACATAAAACAGCGCTTTTGAATAAGCCTTGCAAATCTAGCACATAATCATAATGTGATGAGCGAATTGCAGAAACAACTTCTGCAATACCACGTAGCCATTTCTTGCGTGGATATAGCAGGATGCCAT
>CAZBHO010000003.1:12843-31089 GCA_964491945.1 uncultured Verrucomicrobiota bacterium
CTCAACTTTATTATCAGAATATGAGGACCTGAATTTTTTTTACAACTCATACCCAAAAAATATATAACACCGTTCTTTTTTTTACAACATTTTTCGCCTTTTGGCAGGATGGCTATGCTGCTACACAGAAAAGAAGATGGATTTGTAACAAACACAAAATTCGCGCATCATGGCAGGGGATATATCCTGCGCTGCCAATTACCCACAAAAAAACAGCTTCACTTTTAAATTGTTTTGGCATAATCTATGGCAGCATTTTTATGAAAAAATATCTTTTAAAAGTTATACAGCTTTTGTCCGTTATTGTGATGCCTACCTTGATTGTTGCATCTTCAACAGACTTTGCTCCTACTTCAAACAGAGTCCAAAAGACATTTAATTCCTCAATAGTAAAAATAGAGTTTCTATCAATAGGCTATACAGGCAAACTCCCAGAGAAAATAACTGCTGTTATAGCTGTGGAAAAAGAAGGAAGCAATTCATATTTTCAGCAAGAAGTTATAGTGAGTAATGGTATAGGCTTTTTACGAGGATTTTTTACCGGCAAGTGCGAACTGCGCATTCAACCTACAGAATGTACATCCTATTTCCACACCAATTTGGTCATCTCAAGTTCGGAACAAATCAGTGTGGTTATACCAGTGTTGCCTGTTTTTTCTGTTTTCGGGAGAGTCGTAGGTGAAAGTACTGCCCCTATTGAATCAGCTGAAGTCATTTTATGCAAAAATGAGATAGGAGAAGAACAACCCGATGTGGATGGTGTGGCACTTATCCCTCCAATAATAATTAACAGAGTTTTTTCAGATAAAACAGGTAATTTTAAATTTGATGGTGTGGGATCTGGTAAATATACGATTTTTGTAAGAGGCAGCCAACATTCTATTACACATAAGACATTTACTGTGAAAGATAAAAATCTCGCCATAGGAAACATCACACTTAATTCAGGAGAGAAAATAAGAGGTCGTATAACCGATTCTGATGAACGTCCTATAGGTAATATCGTTGTATGCCTGAAAGATAGCGAGCTTAAACTTAAGCCTTATTCCCCATGGAGCACTTTTTTGGCGACTATTTCTGATAGTAACGGCGATTTTGTATTTAGCAATCTTGAAGCAGGCATCTATAAAATAGAAATTTACGAAAGGAATAACGAAAATTCTACCATACCAATAGCCGTGTTAGATAGCATAAAAAGTAGCACGGAACCAGTTCGCATAGCCATTGAACGGGGACTGCCATGTTTGTTTCAAATAACAGATTATACCAACAATCCACTGGAAAATGCTTTTTGTGATTTTGAACTGGTTTCCGAGCTCGGCTTGAAAAAAGTTGGGGCGGAGCTGACTGATAACGAGGGGAAAATAACTAGAGCTTTAATGGAAAATTCCGTTTATAGATTGTCCGTTTTTAAATATGGCTATATGCCGACAAACATTTTGATAGATACTTCAGAAATAAAACTATCTTCATCTGGCTTCTCTTTTAACATAGCACTTAATAAAGGCAATGCGCTTAATGGATGTGTGCTTGATTATACAACAAAAAAATCAGCAGGAAAGGGATTGATCGTTTGGTGCGATCTATGGGATTCTTCAGCATTAGATTGGCAAACGCCAAACACTCCTTACATCACAAGTTATGAAGGCTGCTTTAAGTTGGAAGGACTTCCTGAAGGCTTAATACCGATTTCTATATATAAGTTGAAAAATAATATCTTACATTGCATTGGCAAAACTACGATTAATTTTGATCCTCGCACTACCAACCAGATAAACCTTTATATCTCATCTCTTGGCGCTGTTACTGGATATATTGCATCAACGGCAAATGAACCTATAAGACAGGGCAAAATTTTACTTATAAAAGATGATGATGAAACAAGACGAATAAAATACTATGGAGAAATTCTTGATGGCTCATTTAATATAGATGAGTTATTGCCGGGAAAATACAGACTCTTGATATGGATATTCCAAACAAATTCACAAGCTATCAAAGCGGACGAGCGTAGTTCCATTTATAGCTTAAAAGATTTAATCATGATTGATCCCCAAAAAACTAATACTTTGTTTCTCCCGTTAGATAAACTACGCTCCTCAGAAACCACAAACTCCAATCTAGAGTAAGCAAATAAAACGACTGAAGTGTTCCACTTCCTAGCTCTGCCAACACCTTAAAAAACAAGGCTTAAATAAAGGGCTCCTGAAATTTGTGTGCTTGTTATTTCTTTATCTATCTCGTGCCTGCTTCCATAATTTTCACCAGCATAAAAGTGTGATTTACTTGTCCCTTGCGTCTTTAACGTAAGCAGATTTCCTTCAGCAATGAGGCTCAAATTTTTTATTAGCCTTAATGTCATAGAAGCCGTGCCTTTAAATCCATAGCCATCAGTATCAGCTTCAGAAAATTTGTATCGCAAAACGTGGTCATCTTTATCCTGCAATCTTAAATATGGGGAAAAACCACCAGAAAGCTGTAAAACCAGCCTGTCCATAGTATCCAACTTAGCAACAAGTTCCGCAAAAGGCATATCAAGTGTTGTTTCGTATTTGATTGCTAAACCTTTATATGAGCCGTTATATTCAGGATATATAGAAACTTGAACAACATTCTGCGCCTCCCACTTTAAGAATTGATGCAGATAACCAGCACCAGCGCCTAAATAAAAATTAGCTGTGCTTATTTTAGCCTTTGCAAACCACCATCTTCCACCAAATTCACCATAATAGCCTTTCATCTCAGAATCTGATTCTGAATAAATCGTTTTAAGTTCTGGCATATCAAGTTTTGTCCAATCGGAATCTTCCATCGTATCCTTTAGTTTTTTTACTGTTATCGCCGCGTTTCCATAAAGCTCAAATGTGTCGTAAAATTCCAAAGTGATACCGCTCTTCATGAAAATAGCTTTGGTTGGCCATTTTAATTCGCTGATAGGAAAATGCAGATAATAAGTTTCTCCTCCTAATGTTGTCTTTCCTCCTATCTGATAAATCATATCACCATCCATATATTCAGGTCCAACCTTTAAACTTATGCGAAAATTCTTGCCAGTAGTAACCGAAAATGCAAATGGTTTTGTTCTGGTGTAAGATTTTTCTCCCGATAAAAACACAATTCCTATTGCAATAATTAACGCAATGCCTCTAATATGTTTCATAGCTTCTCTCCTTTATAACGTTTCATTTGAATAAAAAGTCTTTAAATAATATCATAGCAAGTTGTGCAGAAATTGCATTTTTGTTTATAACGTCTCAATTGAATGAAGAATCGTTAAATGATTGATTAAAGTAATATCTTTTTCTCTCATCAGCAAGGCTATTTTATGATATTACCAATATTTTTTCCTGTTGTCTATCAATAACTTGCCTATAAGTAGTCCATGTGGAAATAAAATGTATAACACAATGGGTTTTGTTGTTCTCTTTTCTTTTTTAATTTCTATTGTTGGGTTAGATGACATATCATCTTTTTTTGTTATTCATTGCACTATTTGGTATTCTTTGAAGATGTTGTATCCATATCTTTAAAAAAACACATTTTTTCTGTACAGTTTTTTGTTGTTTGATATAAAAGCACCTTTCTTTTTTGCGGATAAAAGCAGAAACCTATTTTAATAACTCTTAATAAAAAGAGTTTTTTAAATAATCCTGTTTGTTGTTTGTGAAAATTTAACAGAAAAAAGAGGAAAGTGATAGAAGATGACAGCTAAAAGTGATATAACAAAAATTAGGAACGTAGGCATAATGGCTCACATTGATGCGGGGAAAACTACTGTAAGCGAACGATTGCTTTTCTATAGCGGAAAGAATTATAAAGTTGGTGAAGTGCATGAAGGGCAAGCTACGATGGATTGGATGGAGCAGGAGCGTGAACGTGGAATAACAATAACTTCTGCTGCCACAACTATTCCATGGCGTGAGCATTCTATTACACTTATAGATACGCCAGGTCATGTGGATTTTACGGCAGAAGTAGAAAGAAGCCTTCGTGTGCTTGATGGTGCAATTGCATTGTTCTGCGCTGTTGGTGGAGTGCAACCTCAATCAGAAAAGGTATGGAAACAGAGTGAAAAATATGGTGTGCCGAAAATTGCTTTCATCAACAAGATGGATAGAACAGGCGCAGATTTTTTTAATGTTGTAAAAAAGATACAGAGCATATTAGGGGCGAATGCTGTTCCGATAGTGGTTCCGATTGGAAAAGAAGAAAACTTTAAGGGGATCATTGATTTATTGGAAATGAAGGCAATTTTTTATGATGATGAAACGCTTGGTCAAAAATATCAGGTTACGGATATTCCAAAAGACAAAATGGAAAAAGCCACTAAGTGGCGTGCAAACCTTGTTGAGAAGTGCGCAGAGCAGGATGATGAGTTGCTTGAGAAGTTTTTAGAAACTGGCGATTTATCTTGTGAAGAAATGATAAGCATCATACGTAAAGCCACAATTGCACGTAAGGTTGTGCCTGTTTTCTGTGGTTCGGCATTTAAAAATAAGGGCATACAGAGACTTATGGATGGGATAGTTGACTTTTTGCCATCGCCATTAGATTTGCCAGAAATTAAAGGCATCAATCTTGGCGGCGCTGATCTTCCGCAGCCAACTCGTCCTCATTCGGCGGAGGCGCCTTTTTCAGGGCTTGTTTTCAAAATAATGAGTGATAGGCACATGGGAAAATTAACTTATATAAGGGTTTATTCCGGAAGAGTAAGGCCGGGAGATGTAGTTTTAAATAGCACACATCAGAGAGAGCAACGCATAGGCCGTATTCTTAGGATGCATGCTAACAAGCAAGAGGCGATTGAAGTGGCTTCTGCTGGAGATATTGTTGCAGTTGTTGGCTTGAATGAGGCAAAGACAGGCGATACCTTGTGTGATCCGAAACATCCAATAGTTCTTGAATCCATTGAGTTTCCCACACCTGTAATGTCAATCAGCGTTAATCCAACAAGCAGACTTGATAGTGAAAAAATGTTTAATGCTCTGCATCGTCTTGCTGATGAAGATCCAACGTTTGTTGTAAAACAGGATCCTGAAACCAAAGAGACGATTATTGCTGGAATGGGTGAGCTGCATCTTGAAATAATAGTTGATAGAATGAAGCGAGAATATGGCGTAAATGTTGCCACAGGCAAACCAGAAGTTGCGTTCCGTGAGACACCAACCGTTACTGTTGAAGGTGAATATAAACATATTAAACAGTCAGGTGGGCGTGGGCAATATGCGCACGTTTGTTTACGAATAGAGCCCTTAAACACTGGCGTTGGCTTTGAGTTTGTTAATGAAATAACAGGAGGCAGAATTCCATCGCAGTATATTCCTTCTGTTGAAAAAGGCATAATTAAAGCTATGGAACGAGGCTCTTATGCGGGATATCCTGTGGTTGATGTGCGTGTTACTCTTTTTGATGGTTCATTTCACGAAGTAGATTCAAGCGATGCAGCGTTCCAAGAAGCAGGACGTGCTGGCTTCTGTGAGCTATTTAAAAAAGCAGAGCCTGAACTTATTGAACCAGTGATGGCGCTTGAAGTAACAACACCAGAAGATTTTCTTGGTCCAATAACTGGCGCTATTTGCCAGCGGCGTGGCAGAATTGAATCTATGGAAATGCAAGGTGTAAATAGAGTTATACAGGCATTTGCTCCTTTAAGCGAAATGTTTGGCTTTGCAAATGTTATAAGGACCGTTAGTCAAGGTAGAGCCAGCTATATAATGCACTTTGATCATTATGAAACTGTCCCATTCGCACTTGCTGAAGAAATTGTTAAAAAGCGAAAAGAGCAGGGCAAGGTTAGATGATACAAATGCGTCAATATGCTACAAATGAGCGCTTGCGATAATATGTAATAAGCTGATTTATCTTTCTGCCATTTTTTTACGTTTTAGATTCACATCAAAAGCAATGTCTGTGGTTTCTTGAATGTAAACTTGATCTAAAGGTTGGGACATTAGGTTTTCTATGGTAACTTGTGGAGCATTTGCATATTCTTTGCCTGATAAGTAATTAAGCATCTCGTTTAGAAGAAATGTTGCAGCAGGGTCATTCTCTTTTATTGCCAGGGAGCAAACCAATAAACGTCCCTTCCCAATACAAAGCTCAAATATTGCCGATTGTTTTAATATCTTTTTAAAAGACACAAATTCAACGATGGGGGCAAAGGGCAAGTTCAGCTTATTGAAAATAATAGTAGCGCCACCTTCTTCTATCATTCTATAAAATTGCCAATCGCACCAGCCCTCATTTGGAAAGTTTTTGAAAATTGGATGATCATATATCACAGTGGCTATGTTCTCATCGCCTCTGCCAGCACGTCCTATTTGAAAGGTAACTTTTCTTGCAGGAAAATGAGCAGTTCCCAAAAGTAAAACGTTCGTTCCTGAAGATAAACTTTTAAGTATATTTTTGTTGAGAGTAGAGGTAATGATGATCTTTTCTCTGTGTTTGTTTTGCGTATATTTATTTCCTTTGAGAGAGTGAAGTAGTTGATGAATTGCATCTGGTAGTGTTTTATCTAGAAAAATTGTACCAGGAATAGTTGGATTTTTAGGAAAAATCCATATCTTCCATTCATTATCAAAAGAATAATCTTTAGAATGCAAGGTTACTTTAAGAGTACATTTTTCTGGCAGAGGTAACTGGGGAATTTTAAAGTTAATTCTGGTAAGTTTTAAGACGGAGCCAGATTTTACGCATATGTTGACCTTAGTTTCTCCTTCAGCAAGGATACACTTATTTTCATTTATAAGTTGCCAGATGATTTTTGGATTGCTTATCGCTTTCTCTCCAAAGAATGATATATGCAGATCAGCTGAAAAAAATTCATTGCAAGCATATACAAACTTCTTTTTATGTTCAAGCAGGAGCACGCTTTCTCCATTATATTTTATAACATCATTTTCATTTATGCCGGGCTTCATCTCATAAAATTCATTCATTATGCCACAGGGATATCCTGTTCTATGCCACTGATGATCGGTTGCTCCAAGAAAATCGTAGCCTGCAAGATTTCTACAAAGTCTTGCCAGTTCAATAGTATATTTTACGTGAGCTCCCATCCATAATGACGAATTGCGATAGTATAATCTCGCGTTGTGTAGCAAGCCTTGTCGCTCAAGATTACGCCGCATTGCGGCATAAAGATCTGTGCCTATTCTTGTGCCAACATATCTATGCTCAAGATCAAGGTCAAGGCAGGTGCCGTGAATACCAATTTCATGGGAAAGGCATGGCCTTTCATAGGGAATAAGTCTTTTATCTAGCTCTTGCCAGTCGCCCTGTAAGGTGGTGTAGCTTAACATGCCCCAATTAAATGATCCAAAAACATCAGAGAATTTTTTTAATAAATCAAGCCTTTTATGGTTGTGTGGATAGGGTTCCAGTTTATTGTCTGGATCACCTTGTTCCATCAAATACTCTACGCCACGCATAGCCTCCTGTGGGTTAAACAATATGTCTGGGGCAAGCTTTCTGCTTGTTGCAGCAAAATTTTTAAGTTCTTCTATTTTTTGCAGGGAGAGCATTTCTTCATTGCCACAGCAAATTATTACGAAGGAGGGATGTACTCTTGCATATTCTAATATGTTCTTCCAATCCTCTTCATTAAAACCTCTTGGTGGTTCAATTTGAAGAAGCATTCCAAGTTCATCTGCTGCTTCCAGATATTCTTTCGGTGGCACCCAAGTATGAAATCTCAACCAGTTGAAACCTATTGCTTTCAGTTTCTTTATATTGGCTCTATAAAAGTTTTTATCGCGTGGTGGAGTGCAGGTAAGCGGAAAATAGCTGTGTTCTGTTGCGCCTCTCAAATAAATAGGATTTCCATTAAGATATAGCCCCATCCCTCTTCTTATAAGTCTCCTTAAGCCAAATCTTTGTGTAAAAGTGCTTACACTGTTTCCTTTTTGTGCTTTTATTTTTATTGTGTATAGATGCGGTTCTTTATCTGACCATACTTTGAGTTTTGATGCGGCAGTTTGCCATTGTGCGATTTTCCCTTTTGCGTTTTCATTGCCTTTTAGGAGGATTTGATTTCCTTCATCAAGCACTTCAAAGGTTATTTTTGTTTGTGTGTTTTCATAAAAAGATATTTGCCAGAATAGATTTTCTAGTTTTTCATCAGGATAAACATAAAGAGATCTTATAGCAGGTTCATCAAGCACTTTTATATAAATTTTTCCAAATACTCCGCCGCTTTTACCAGAGAAACCACGAATATCGCATCCCCATATATCATCTCTGATATTAGAAATAGCCACTATAAGTTCATTTTCTTTGTTGTATTTACAATGATCCGTCAGATCTACCTCAAAGGGAGTTGAATGTGTCCTATGATAAGCCAAAGGGATACCATTACACCATAACCATCCTTCAAGGTGGATATCCTCTGCAAAAAACATAACTCTTTTTTGTCGCCATTTTTCGGGGATAAAGAGCTTTATTTTATACCATCCTGTTCCTACTATGTTGGGCAAGGATGCATCATAGTTCATAGGTAGATCAATTTTTTTATAGTCTGGGTTAAATTTTAGTTCGCCCCATAGACCTTGCTCTCTCAAAAGCTCCAGATAATCATCCCAGCAGCCCGGTAGTGGCATTTTGGCTATAAAAAATTTTTGCTCTGGGATAGCTGGATAATCATTTGTTTTGTCTATTGTTGGTTTATATGCAAAATCCCATGTTCCTGTTAAAGGTATTTTCATTTTTTTTATCTTTATGTTAAAGTGCTATTTTTCTAAATAAAATAAGACATTTCTGCTTTTTTTTATACTCTAAGTGTAGTTATTGGTAAGTCAAGATATTTTTTTGGAAGGCAAGTGGATACAGTTGTGCTGGAGAGTTTTTTTTTGGGAGATAAAAAGGCAACAAGTTTTTACAGAGATGGTAATCACTAAAATTTAATTTAGAAAACTTAAAGTATTCAGAGGCAAGACAGGAGAATAAGGGAGAGAGGCTTATGGGGTGGAATTAAATGGTATAAGTTTTTTTTAAAAGGTTGGGTATTAGGGCAGTTATTTCCATTAAGACAAAAATGTACAATTTTATATAAACAGCACAAAATTGTTCCCATGTTTAAAAAATGTGAAGAGAGCAAAATAATAGACTTATTTTAATAGAGCCTTGATTTATAGGCATATCAGGATTTGGCGAACTCCAGAATTTTAACTTGGTATGCTTATTGCTATCCATGAATCGCAAAACAAAATATTTAAACAAACATATTTATAGAAAGGATGCATAGATGGAAAAAAAGATATTAATTGGTTCTACAATTCTAGCTTCATTTGCTTTGCCTGCGTTTGCTGAGGAGGCGTCAGTGGCAGCAACTTCAATATCAAGTGGGGATACAGCATGGGTTCTCGTTTCAGCGGCTTTAGTTTTTCTTATGACGCCGGCACTTGCTTTCTTTTATGGTGGTCTTGTGCGGCGCAAAAATGTGCTTTCTGTTTTAATGCAGTGTTTTACAATAATGTGTGTTGCCAGTATTATTTGGATGGTTGCAGGTTATACTCTGGCATTTGGTCCAGACTATAAGGGGATTATTGGCGATTTTTCTTGGGCATTTTTAAAGAACGTTATGAATGATCCTTTTCCTGATTATGTGGCGAATGTTCCGCATTCTGCCTTTATGATTTTTCAGAATATGTTTGCTATTATCACGCCAGCTTTAATCATTGGAGCGTTTGCAGAGAGGATGCGGTTTGTGCCATTTATGGTTTTTACTATTTTGTGGCTTCTTTTTGTATATTCACCGACAGCGCATTGGGTGTGGGGAGTTGGTGGCTGGTTGCGGGATTGTGGTGCGCTGGACTTTGCAGGAGGCACAGTGGTGCATATAAATGCTGGAGTGGCTGCGCTTGCTAGTGCGCTTGTGCTAGGCAGAAGGAAAGGGTTCCCATCAAAAATTTCACCACCGCACAATTTGCCGTTTGCCGTGTTAGGGGCTGGGTTGTTGTGGTTTGGCTGGTTTGGCTTTAATGCGGGGAGCGCTTTATCAGCGAATGGGCTGGCAGCTAACGCTTTTGTTACAACTCACATTGCCACTGCCGCAGCAGGTGTTTGTTGGATGATAATGGATTTTATAGTGAACAACAAGGCAACGGTGCTTGGAATAATTACTGGTGCTGTGGCAGGGCTTGTTGCTATTACTCCAGCTGCTGGGTTTGTTACGCCTCTATCGGCATTCTTTATTGGAGTTGGGGCAGGGGTAATTTGCTACTTCTTTGTGAGTTATGTGAAAGTTAAAGCAGGTTATGATGACTCACTTGATGCGTTTGGAGTGCATGGGGTTGGGGGATTATGGGGTTCGCTTGCAACGGGATTATTTGCGAGCAAAGCGGTTAATCCTGCAGGTGCTGATGGGCTTTTTTATGGGAATTATACGCTATTTTTGACGCAGTTAAAAGCTTCTATTGCGGTTGGAATATATTCGCTGATGGTAAGTTTATTCTTGCTAAAAATTATAGATTTTATTCTGCACTTACGAGTGGAAGAGCGCGATGAGCATATAGGATTAGACCTTGTTGAGCATAGCGAGGCAGGATACACAATGATAGATTAAATAAAAAAGGAGATATTAAGATGAAATATGTTATAGCAATAATTCAGCCTGATAAATTAAGTGATGTGCTTGAAAAGTTGACTGAAAAAGAGATACACCTTGTAACTGTTTCAAATGTGATGGGGCGAGGCAGACAGCATGGCATATCTGAAGTTTATAGGAGCCATAAAGAAGCTGGTAGTCTTTTACGTAAGGTAAAACTTGAGATAGCTGTAAACGAGGCATTTTTAAAGCCTACCATAGAAGCGGTACTGGAAGGGGCTAGAACTGGTGAGATAGGTGATGGAAAGATATTTGTGCTTAATCTTGAAGATTGTGTTAGAATACGAACAGGAGAGACAGGTAATGAGGCAATTGGATAATTGGAAGAAAGGAAATGATAATATGAAGAACGCTATATTGTTTTTTTATTTGATGGTTCTAAGTATAATGAGTTTATATGCAAACGATACGAACAGCTATTTTGAGCCTGCAAGCGATGAAAAAATTCTTGTATCTAGTTCGGTAGAATTACCATTCTTATCTTCTTATGTATGGCGTGGACAGGTGATAAACGATAAAGCTGTTTTTCAGCCATCTTTGACCTTAAGTGGGTGTGGATTAAGCGTGAATGTATGGAATAATTTTAATCTTACCGATAACGATGCTACTAAACATATTGATGAAAAGTATGATTTTACAGAAACGGATATTACAGTGTGGTATAGTTATTCGCTCTCTTTATTCACTGCATCTGCAGGCATAATACAGTATATGTTTCCTAATTCCACAATAATAAGTACTGATGAAAAAGGTAATGAAAAAGAAACCAATTATCCAGCCACAAGAGAATGTTATATCAGTATTGTTTTAGATAAAATATTTTTATCACCTGCTTGCTCGTTATATTATGATATAGGAGAAGTGCATGGTGTGTATGGTAATGCGAGTTTATCTTACACCAGAAGGTTACCTTTAGAAATGGCATTATCGGCTTCTGCCAGTTTAGGATATGCTGATAACGATTATAATAGTTACTATTTTGCTTATGATGGCAATGCATTTAATGACGCCAATTTTCTGTTGAAACTTGAATATCCTCTCAATAGATATTTTTCTATTAGCCCTTCTATTCAGTATACTTACCTAATTGATAATGACATCAGAGATGCTGCTGATGATCTTTATTCTTACCATAAAAGAATAGTAGCTTCTATCACTTTGAGAGGCAATTTTTAAGGAGTTTTCACTGTAATTGGGCTATTTGTGGTGCCTGCATAAAACACTATTATTTCGGCAGGTATTGTGCCTTCATTTTTGCCGTAATGAGTCTTGTTGACCACCTCAACCAAAGAATCTCCTGCCTTTAAATAAAGTTTTTCATTGTTTTTTGTGATAACAGTTAATTCCCCTTTTATTAAGACGCCAGCGTTAATCACTGGATGATAGTGGGATGGCAATTCACTGCCAGGTGGGATGGTAATGTACAAAATTGTAACTTCAGGTTGGCTTGTAGGATATGGTGGCAGTGGGTTGCCATCCCAGCTCTTTGTGCTTTTTATTAGCTGTTTTACCATAATCTCATTGGTATGCGTTGCCGTGGCATAGTGAGTTTTTTCTTTATATTTGTGCGGAGCAATGACAGAGCAGGATGGAAACAGCATAACCGTATAGATTGCACAATGGATGAGTAATTGTTTGATTTTTTTCAACGGTTGTTCATCGCTATTTATTGTTTTAATCACTTTTGTATTTCCAATAAATTTAAGAACATAGAAAATCTGGCAAATCCGGGCTTTTGAGATGACGACACAATATTGATTTCCTTTATTGATAGGATGGGATAGTATTTTTGGATATGCCTTATGATAGAGTGCAGATTGGCAAGATCAAAGTCATCTACAGATAATTCCATTACGGAGATTTTGAGTTTATCTGAAAAATCTTTTTTTTTGAATTCTTTTGTTTCTATCTTTATATTTTTTAAAGAATCTGGAATGATTTGTGGCACTCCTGATTGCGATTGAGCCAGAGCCAATTCTCTAAACTTTTGTATTGTGCTTTCATTTTTTATGATCACCATTTCTAATTTTTGAAGCTCTTTAAATACATTCATTTTGGCTGATAATTTTTGTTTTTGCTGATGCCATCCTATGATGTTATAGATAGAAAGAATAATGCTTATAGATAGTGTCAAAATGGCAATAATCTGCAAGGTTTGACTATGTTTATTCTGCTTTGTTATGTGTTGCATCTTGTTTTTTCTTTCTTTCTAATTTCATTATAAATTGTTGAGTGTTAAATGTTGAAACAGGCTTTTTTTCAAGAGCAACAGTGTATCCTTGATCTTTAAAAAGGTTTGCCAGCTCTTCACAATCTTTCCAATTTGCCGTGCTGCCTGTTACTAAAATTTGTTGGTCATTGATGGATAGGTTTGAAATAAGGATATTTTTTCTTATTAGATTAGTGGTTACTTTTGAAAAAACAGATAATACATAATTTTCAACAATTTCTTGTAGAGTAATAGTTTTTTCTAAATGTTGTTGCATCTTGCGATTTATCTCAAATAGTTCCATCCCCTTTGGCAAGCTTGTTTCAGGAAGTATTTTTTGTGTAAGCGATGCAATTTCTGTGTCAATTTCTTTTTGTTTTAAATGGCATAAGCCGATGTGAAAGAAGTTAATCAAAATGAGGAACAAAGCAGCGCTTGCTATTATAAGCAAGCGGCGAGATGCCATCTTGTTTTTCAACGTACGAACTTTTTCAGATTCATATTCATCTTCAAGGAAGTTTAAAGTGTTGTGTTTAGAGGAAGAAGAAAGTGAACAAGCAGCATGAGTAATTGCAAACTCGGCAGCAGGATGAGTAGTGATATTCACCTTTTGATCTAAAGCAAGCTTAGATAAAATTTCATTGGCTAATTTTGATTTTGTCTCTTTCCCTATGAGCACAAAATTGTAGCATTGCGAGGCAAGATTTTCAGCCTTTGCAATACGCTTTATCCATTGGTTGAGATCCCTCTCGCTTATAGTGTTATTAAGTTTAAATGCATAAGAAGCTTTCACTGTATCTTCTTCAACAACCACAAGTGAAATGCTGGCTTCTTCTAAATTTATAATAACGCTTTTTTCTCCTTTTGGATAAATCTCCTGCGCTATGCTCAAACTCAGCGCAACCTCGCTATACATGGCTTGAAGCTCAATGCCTTTATTATGGAACCACTTCAGATATTTTTCTATGATGCTGCGTTTTGCTACCACCACCGTAAAACGGTAGGTATCATCTGGCATCTTCTCTAAATGGATGACCTTAAAGATGCAATGTTCAAGCGGGAAGGGCAATTGCACATCAAGCATTGAAGGCAGCACTTGCAATGCTTTCTTTTTGGATGATAAGGGAACATTAACATTAAGCACAAGAGTTTCACTGGCAGGCAACACAAATGCTATTGCGGCATCAGGTTGCTGTGAGGCTTTTTTGAGTAGGTCTAAATTAGAAATAGGGGTTATATGATTTGCTAGCTTATCTGCGCCTTTCACTTTAGTTGATATACGAAGCTCTTCATCAAAAGTGGCGCAGGCATACATCACATCAAGACAAGATAGGTATTGCTGATTTGTAATGCTAAAACTATTCATCTATTTTTTTTGCTTAAAGAATTTAATGCCATCAATCACCATAAAGGATGCCAGAATAATCAGGATGATAGAAATAGAGCCAGCGATATAGTTGCGTGGTGTGGCGATAAAGAATTTATAAGCAAGTAAGCACAGCGCAGCCATAGTGGCTATTAGCATAAAAACTGCAGGCAAAACTACAGCTTTGATAGGTTTATTTTTTGAAAGGAGATAAGCTATTATCACGATGAAACCAAGTGCTGCCACAAGCTGATTGGCAGCGCCAAAAAGAGGCCAGATAGTTTTCCAACCACCAGTTATTCCAAGAATTGTTGCTGGAACTAGCGGAATGATGGTAGCGATATATCGGTTGTTCTTCAAGCTTGGCAGATGAGCCCCAGCAATTTCTGCTGTCAGGAACCTTCCGAGCCTTGTGACGGTATCAAGAGTGGTTAATACAAAGATATTTATCATTGTTATGCCGATTATAGCTCCAATTTCTTTTTCTATAAAAGGAGAGAGGATAGCACCAAATCCTTTTCCAAAAACGCCAACTGCTGTGGTTTTTTTTAGAATAACATTTATTCCATCTTCTCCTCCCCAGTTGAGAGCGGATGCAACAATGAGAACAGCCACAGTTGCCATAATGGCTTCAACAAGCATTGCTCCAAAAGCAACGGGCAGAGCGTGGCGCTCTTTTGCAAGTTGTTTTGCGGTTGTGCCACTGGCTATTATAGAATGAAAGCCTGATATTGCGCCACAAGCAATCAAAATGAAAAGGAACGGAAAGAGATATCCATTTGTAGGGTCGTGCCAGTGTATAAAAAATGGCAATTTGGCATCTGTTGCTATTGTGCTAGGAAGATCGCTATTGTGTTGTAAAATTGTAAAATTTAAAGATGGATGCGAAACAATAATTCCAAAAAATGCAAGTAGCATCCCAGCAAATAATATCCAGCTGGAAATATAATCTCTTGGTTGCAACAAAATCCATACAGGCAAAGTGGAAGCAAAAAAGCAATAAACAGTCAGTGCAAAAAACCATACAATATACGCAGTCTTTGGGGTAAAAGGCAGTGCTATTGGCCAGTAGAAGCCTGCTAATATAAGAACTACTAGCAGAACAAACGCAATTATAGTTCTTATCCATAGTGGGAAGAGGTGTTTCATCCGATATTGAGAAAAGCCAAACAGCATAGCCAGCGGAATAATTCCAAATGTAGAAAGCACAATTTTTGGATTAGCAACCAGCATATCAGCTGCTATAGAAGCAAATACTGCCAGAACGAGAATTAGCGCAAACCACACAAACAAGAGAAAAAAAGTGCGTGCTGTGTTTGATACATACCTTTTCGTAATTTCTGGAACAGAAACACCTTCGTGCCTGATAGAAATAATAAGCGCCAGATAATCGTGCAAAGCCCCTATAAAAACACCTGCTATTAAAACCCATATAAAGGCTGGTCCCCATCCAAAAGCTATTGCGGCAATTATTGGTCCTATGATTGGACCTGCGCCTGCAATAGACGAGAAATGGTGTCCAAAAAGCACTAATGGATGTGTTGGACAGTAATCAATATCATCCCGTTTTGCCACAGCAGGAGTTAGAATTTCATCAAGTGGGGCAGCCAGCTTGTTTTGAACATATCTTTTGCCAAAAATACGATAAAGCAAGATAAACCACACAGTTGCTACAATTAACAAAGAAAGACTATTCATTCTAAAATCCTCCCATCATGCATTTCCCCTATAAAAGCATTTTTTTTTTTAATGTCAATTGAGTAAAAAAACAGGCTATTTGGCAAACTTATATTTAGAAAAACGAAATAGCGAGCAAAAAACTTGTGGCTACTAAAATGTTTTTCTAGCAATTTTCAAACTGATCTTTATTTTTAAGTTTTGCTTGCTGTTAAATAAAGATTTATTTACTTTACGACTGGTTGTATTTGTCCATTGATTAGCTAAAAATTGTTATGTATTACGGCAATCCATTCGTATCAGAGACTATTCCTCCTGTAAGCAAAGTCCTGCTTATAGGGTGTATTGCTGTTTATTTGCTTCAGCTGATACTGGATACTCTTACAAATAATATGTTCAGTGTTTTCTTAAGTTTGAGCGTGATGGGCATAAAAAAACTTTATCTGTGGCAGCTAATTACATATCAATTCTTGCACGGAAGTCCCTTTCATCTTTTAATGAATTTAATAGGGTTATTCTTTTTTGGACCAGAGGTGGAACGATATATTTCAAGTCGCAGGTTTTTGATATTGTATATTGCCTGTGGTGTGATTGGAGGTGTGGGCTGGTTAGTATTGAGCGCAGGGGATAACGCATTCTGTCTTGGCGCTTCTGGCGCAATTTATGGGGTGTTGGGCGCTTTTGCTGCACTTTTCCCTGAGCGATATGTAACCTTCCTTTTGTTCTTTGTTATTCCTATAACTATGAAGGTAAAAACGCTTGCTATAGGGCTTGCTATATTTTCGCTTTTGGCAACTGCTGGCTCCCCCGGGCAAATAGCCTATGCTGCGCACCTTGTTGGTGGGTTAGCTGGTTATTTTTATATAAAATTTTTCTTTTATAGCAGTACTGCAACAAGCTTTTCTTTAAATCCAATAAAATGGGCAAAAGATGTTTTGTGGTGGTGGCATAGGAGAAAATTCAAGGTGATTGATAGAACTTCGCATTTTGAAGAAGATGATGACAATTACGATTATGAACCTTCACAAGAAGAGGTGGATGCCATACTTGATAAAATTGCCAAATGGGGCATAGGCAGTTTAACACGCAAAGAGCGTCAGATCCTTGAGCGAGCCAGCAGAAAAAGGCGTTTTTAAAAGAAGAATGAAACGATATATTTTTAGAAGAATACTCCAGATGATACCGACTGTTATCGGGGTGATTTTTATCACATTCATTCTGTTCAACATCGTAGGCGGCAGTCCTGCCGCTATTATTCTGGGACAAAACGTTTCACCTAAAGCGCTTGAAGAATTTGATGAAGAGCGTGGCTTTAATAAGCCGCTCTTTTTTGGCAATTGGACAAAGACGAGAGCATTTCCTGATCAGAATTTTGCTATTAATGCTGGAATTTTTAAGGGCGATACGAATGTTCAATATGTTTCGGAAAATCTGCAGGGTTATATAGTGATAAAAGGCGAGCGTTCTCTTAATATACCTTTAGCCTTCAAGCTCTGGAAGGATAACATTTATGAATGGCGTTTTACTTATAGGATTAGGAATGGAGATGGATGGAAAATATCAGTACTTGGTGGCAAAGAAAATGTAGAAAAACCTTTAAAGGTGGATGAAAAAGGTGAAAATTCAAAATGGCAAAATATGGCTGTGCGGTTTGCTACACAACCGTTCCTAACCAACATAACAACAACAATTTATGTTGGCTCAAATAGTGTGCTTGAAATAAGCAAGATAGAGTTGCGCCGTAAGACAAAACATTTTTTTGATTCACAATTAGTCTTTTATTTTGCCAGTATATTAAAATTGGATTTTGGCACTTCGATAAGTTCAAACCAGAGGATTTCGCAAATGTTGAAAGAAGGGATTATTCCTTCGCTTTCCCTTACAGTGCCAATTTTTGTGATAGGGCTTATAACATCAATAACTGTGGCATTGCTTTGTGCGTTTTTTAAGGACACTCTATTGGATAGGGGCATTGTGGTCTTTTCGGTCATTTTGTTAAGTGTTAACTATCTTGTCTGGATAGTTGGTGGGCAATATCTTTTTGGATATAGGCTTGGGTGGTTCCCTTTGTGGGGATATGAAAGTCCATTGCATTTATTATTGCCAGTATTTATTGGTGTTTTTAGTGGGATAGGGGAGCAGATTAGATTTTATAGGACAATAATGCTTGATGAGATGTATAAAGATTATGTGCGTACTGCTTTTGCTAAGGGCTTGAATCGGCGCACTGTGCTTTTCAGGCATGTGCTTAAAAACGCAATGATTCCGATACTTACTAACGTGATTATTGCTATTCCTTTTTTGTATACGGGAAGCCTCTTGTTGGAACAATTTTTTGGTATTCCCGGATTAGGGAATATGGTTGTTAATGCGCTAAACTATCGTGATGTT
>CAZBHO010000003.1:31114-36140 GCA_964491945.1 uncultured Verrucomicrobiota bacterium
GTTGTCTTTATTGGAGCAATTTTGTTTGTTATTGCCAATTTGATAACCGATATTTGCTATGCGCTTGTTGATCCAAGAGTTAAATTAGAATGAACGTATGAAAGATAGCAAGCAAAAGATATTAGAAGAAGAGAATAGAGAGCAAGCCTCATATTTAGGCGCATCGCTGTGGTGTAGCGCTTTTGAACAGCTAAAAGGCAATAAGCTTGCTGTGTGTTCGGCAATAATAATAGCTTTTTATACTATATTGGCGTTATATGGCGAGGCTGTGTTTTGGTATTACAAAATAAAGGATAAGACGCCACCTTACCAGCAAACTGCTATTGGCAAGGAATATCAGCCCCCAACAATTTTAAAACTTTCTTTTGAACATCCATTTGGCACAGATAATCTTGGCAGAGATGTGTTTCAGCGCACAGTGCAGGGCACAAGAATTGCCTTTCAGGTTGGAATAGTTACATCACTTATTGCAATTCCAATAGGTGTTTTGCTTGGCGCTCTGGGTGGATATTTTGGTGGCAAGGTGGATGATTTTATTGTCTGGCTTACATCGGCTTTTTATGCCATTCCCGGATTGCTTTTTGTGCTTGCTATTGCAATGGTTGTTGGAAAAGGCTTGATTGGTGTCTATTTGAGCGTTGGACTTACCACGTGGGTTGGGCTTTGCCGATTGATTAGGGCAGAGGTTATGAAACACAAAAATAGACCATATGTTGTTGCAGCCAGAGCCCTAGGTTATAGCCACTTCCGTATACTCTTCCGCCACATTCTTCCAAACGTATTCCACATAGTGATTATCTCTTTTTCTTTGCGCTTTCCTTCTGCCATATCAACAGAAGTTTTCTTGAGTTTTTTAGGAATAGGCGTGCAGGGTGAACCTTCCTGGGGCATTATGATCAGCAATGCCCGTTTAAGATTGTGGCAGGGCGTATGGTGGGAAATGACTTTTGTTACGTTAGCCATATTCTTTATTGTGCTGGCATTTAATATACTTGGCGATGCTCTGCGTGATGCTTTGGATCCAAGGCTTAAAACTACCGAACATTGAGTATGAAACTAAAAGCTATAATTTTTGATTTTGATGGCACAATAACTATGCCAGGAGCCATTGATTTTGTATCAATTCGCTCTCTAATAGGATGTCCTGAAGGCAAGCCGATGTTTGAATTTATTAAAAGCTTACCAATTAAAAAAGAGCGAGCAAAGGCATACTCAATTCTTGAAGTTTATGAATTGCAAGGAGCAGTTCGCTCTGTGCCCGATATTTTTGCAGAAGAACTGTTGATTTGGTTGGCAAAACAAAAGCTCAAAATTGCTGTTTTAACCAGAAACAATTTTAAGGCGCTATTCACTGCGCTAAACAATTTTAGACGTATTAAATTAGAATTCTTTGATATCGTTCTTACAAGGGAATTTACCCCCCATCTAAAACCTGAACCTGATGGCGTAAAATTAATTGCAGAAAAACTTGGATTAACTCCACAACAAACGCTGGTTGTTGGCGATTATATTTACGATATAGAAGCAGGCAGAAGGGCAGGGGCATTAACAGCTTTTATTGTTTCAAAATATACAAAAAAATATCCGGAGCCCCCCGCTGATTTCACTATTAAATCTTTAAATGAATTACGAGCAATAGTAGAAGCATTACAAAAATGAATGAGTTCCAAAAGATTCTGGAAGTAAAAAAATTATCAGTTTGTTTTGCGGCAAAGAGCAGGAAAATAGAGGCTTTAAATGATATTAGTTTTGAAATAAAGCGCTCTGAAACGCTTGCACTTGTTGGTGAAAGTGGATGTGGCAAAAGCATCACAGCGCTTTCTCTTTCAAAATTGCTGCCTAAAAATGCATTTATTTCGGCTGGTAGTGTAATTATTGAAGATAGGGATATTGTTCCACTTGGTGAGGAAGAGCTCCAAAAGATACGTGGCGAAAAAATTGCGTATATTTTTCAAGACGTAACTTCATCGTTAAATCCTGTGATGACAATTGGTTCGCAAATTCAAGAAGCGCTGCAGATACATCATCGTAATTGTGATTTTATTGAAGAAACCATTAATCTTCTAAACATGGTCGGTATTCAAGATCCTGCTATGCTATTGAATTCCTATCCTTTTGAAATGAGCGGTGGAATGCAACAAAGAGTTATGATAGCTATGGCGATAGCATGCAATCCATTGCTTTTAGTTGCAGATGAACCAACAACGGCGCTTGATGTTACAATTCAAGCGCAAATTCTGGCTCTGTTAAAAAAAATACAGATTATGAAAAATATGGCGATCCTTTTAATAACTCATAATCTTGGAATAGTTGCCGATGTGGCAGATAGAGTTTGTGTGATGTACGCTGGACGGATTGTTGAAACAGGAAAAGTTAAGGAAATTCTAACTTCTTCTTTTCATCCTTACACGCAGGGACTACTTGCTGCAGTGCCAACTTTGGAAGGTAGCAAAAGGAAATTAAACGGCATCCCAGGCAGAGTGCCTTCTCTTTCGCAATTGCCTTCAGGTTGTAAGTTCTATCCACGCTGTCCAAAAGCAGATGAGCTTTGTAAAAATGTTGAGCCAGAACTTATAGAGGTAGAAGAGGAAAGAAAAGTAAGATGCCATTATTGGAAATAAAGAATTTAGCGGTAAGCTTTAAAATAAGTCGTCATAAAAAAATACACGCAGTAAGAGATGTGTCTTTATATGTTGATAAAGGTGAAATAGTGGGGCTTGTTGGTGAAAGTGGCTGTGGCAAAACAACTCTTTCAAATGCGGTGATGCGTCTTGTGCCCTGGCAGGAAGGACGTATTTTGTTTTCGGGTGAGCCTGTTGATAGCTTTTTTGGTGATGCTCTAAAACGCTATAGACGCAAAGTTCAGATGATCTTTCAGGATCCTTATGGTTCATTAAATCCGCGAATGTCTGTTGGAGCAATGCTAAAAGAAGTATTAAGCGTTCACAAAATTTGTGAGCCTAATGAAATGGAGAAGAGAGTATGCGCTATTATGGAGCTTGTTGGCCTGGATCCAAAATTTTTGAGGCATTATCCACACGAGTTTAGTGGTGGGCAGCGTCAGAGGCTTGGAATTGCCCGCGCATTAGCGCTTGAGCCAGAGCTTGTGATAGCAGATGAACCTGTTTCTGCGCTTGATGTTTCTGTGCAGGTGCAGATTTTGAATTTGATGAAGGAACTAAAAGAAGAAAAAAATTTCTCTTACTTATTGATTGCGCACGATTTGGCTGTAATACGATATATGTGTTCAAGAGTTTATGTTATGTATAAAGGAACAATTGTGGAGCACTCCCTGATAGATGAGCTCATTGAAGGGAGGGCTCATCCTTACACTATGATGCTTATAGAGGCAGTGCCAGATATAAACAGGGCTCTTTATAAAAATGAAAAAACAAGCGCTTCGGATGAATTATCTACTCAAAAAAGGACATTTGACTTTTTGGATGTTGATGAAAAAGAAGGCGTGGTAGAGCAAGGTTGCGTTTTTTATTCACGCTGCCCATTTAGAAAAGCAAAATGCAAAATAGAAAAACCAGCGTTAAGGCAAGTTGGTTCCTTGCTTCATCATGTGGCTTGTCATTTTGCTGAAGATTTTTATCATAAAAATGAGTAATTTTCAAAAAACAATTTATCTAGCCGTGCCACGTGGCTTCTGCGCGGGAGTGCGCCGTTCAATTGAGATGGTGGAGAAGGCTCTAAAAAAGTATGGCGCGCCAGTTTATGTTCGCCACCATATTGTACACAATAAATATGTTGTTGAAAAATTTGAAAGAGAAGGGGTAATTTTCATAGAGAGTTTTGAAGAGGTGCCGCCAGAACGTCCTCTTATATTTAGTGCGCATGGAGTAAGTCCAGCAATAGAGAAAAAGGCTAAAGAGCATGGCTTCAAAATCATTATAGATTCAACCTGTCCTCTTGTGAAAAGGCTGCATCGTGAAGCTATGAAATTCAGTCAAGAGGGATGGTCGGTTGTGCTAATTGGTAAGAATGGTCATCCTGAAGTAGAAGGCATTTTTGGGCACATTACAGAAACAAAGGCTTTTGTGGTTGGAAAGGTGGAAGATATTGCTATGCTCCCTGAAGAGCTTGCTGATGCAAAAATAGTTTGTCTTTCTCAAACAACGCTTTCCCCAGAAAAAGTTGATCGTATCATATCTGCTATAAAAGAAAGGTTTAAGGGCGCCATAATCAATGATGTTTCTGGAATATGTTATGCCTCGAAGAATCGCCAGAATGCCCTGAAGAACATAGTAAAATTATGTGAGAAAATAATAGTGCTGGGTTCTCCTTCAAGTTCTAATGCGCAAGAGCTTTGTGCGGTTGCCAAGCAAAATTTTAATGGAGATGTGATGATGCTTGAAACCCCAGAAGAGCTTGATCTGATGTGGCTACAAGATGTTTCAAAACTGGGGCTTACTTCCGCGGCTTCCACTCCTGAATTGTTGGTCGAAAAGCTCTTAAGCTTATTGAAAACAAACGGATGGCACAACGTAATTGAAATAGGCAATAAAGAACCAGAAATTCACTTCTCTTCTGATTTGTAAAAGCAACATTCTTGAAAAGAAAAAAAGTAAACATATTTTTTTGCTATTAGCACAAATAGCGGAGATAAAATATCGTTAGTTGTGTGTTTGGATAAAAATCGGATTAGAAATGAGAATTAAAGGATATTTGCCTTCAATAATGAGTCTATAGTAGGAGTTATCTATTTTCTCTATGGGCTGATTTAGAGTGATTGCAAAGGGAGTGTTGGTTTTGGCAGTATAGACTTGAACTCCATTGCAAACCAGAGATATAGCTACAGACTCGTTTGTAATAATTGATGTTGCTAATATGGATATTTTAAGAGGATCGTAAGAATTTTGCGCTAAAAACAAAGTTTCTCCCATAATTGCGCCATTGATTGAAAAATCTTCAAGAACTATTTTTTGCCCTCTAAAGTTTTTTCTTGAATAGAAACGTCCTTTCTTAATGGCTTCCAGCAGGGCTTGTTCTTTTTTCTCTTCTGCCAGAATTATTGTTTCAA
>CAZBHO010000003.1:36179-37492 GCA_964491945.1 uncultured Verrucomicrobiota bacterium
AATGATAAAGCATCTCACCAAAGCACCATACTGGATTATCGAGAGTTCCATCAATGTATTTTGTCAGCAGAACATCCCATAAGTTGCCAGCCTTAATTATATTGTTTGCACCCTCATTTAACCCTGCAAAGCCTGTGTAATTTTTTGTTTTGAGTAAAATTTCTGGATAGGGTTGAGTATCTATTGAAAAATGGTATTTTGGAAAATCATGGTGATCGGATGCCTCTGGATGCGCCCAAAAATGCATAATGTTTTGGTCGTTTAAGGCATCTATTACTTTTTGCTCAAACTTCTCAGGAGCATCTGGGCTATAGATATCGCAAATTGGTAAAAAATTTATAGTTGCATTGGCTATTACGATTAACAGGATAAGGGGCATCAATATGCCGTAGAAAATGGATTTTCTTATGATGGCCGTATCATAATCAGAACGCCGCGCTAATATCTGTGCCAGAAATGCAAAAGCAAAAATTGATAAGATAAAACCGATGAGCAATAGACGTGTTATCAAGACGAGGGCAGCATCTCTCCCCGGTAGAAAGCCACAAACTATAGGAATTTTTTCAATATGCTTCTTCTCATCTATGCCAATCAAGATAAGGTTCCTTTGATGATTATGGCATACGAGATTGTTTTTTAAAAAGGAACCTGTCCAGTAGATACGTGGTGTGAGTTCAAGTCCTGCAACGTAGAGGATATTGGTTTGTCTGTTATTTTCCGTTGAGACGAGCTTAAGATAGTTATTTATTCCGGAAAGTATAATGCTTTTATTTATATAACGAGCCCATAGGATGTGCCTTAATGGTGATAAGCCGTATTGTATGCTTTCTATAAAGCTATCGCTTAAGAAGATTACATCCACATTTTGATTTGTTGCTATTTGTGTAAGTTCTGGCAGAGAGTATTTGCCGCTTGACAGTTCAGTGTGAACGTGCATAATGGCACGATACTGATTGAACTTATGTTGTATTGGCTCACCTGCTGATGAGGTGGCTGGTTCTGCTAAAGTTGCTGGTTGCAGCTTGAGCAGGCAGAAGAAGAGATAGCCTGATAAGAGGTAATGCTTGAGGCTAGAAGAAGCAAATAAAAATTTAATTTTACATATCATAACTCGTCTAGATGCTGGTGGTTCAGCCATCTCAACAGTAATGCTTTCAGATAAATTACGCAATCACAATTTTGATGTTGAGCTTATTTTTGGGGCAACTTTTGATCCGGATGGTAAAATTCATCGCGATCTAATGAAGAGAGGGCTTAAGTTTTATGGGTTGCCTGTTCTGGTCAGGAATCCATCGCCATTAAAAGATATAAGG
>CAZBHO010000003.1:37506-59716 GCA_964491945.1 uncultured Verrucomicrobiota bacterium
AGATTGATTCGTGCAAGGAAGCCAGCGCTTATACACACGCATACTTCTAAAGCAGGGGCTTTAGGGCGAGTAGCCGCATGGTTGGCTGGTGTGCCTGTTGTTCACACTCCGCATGGCAATATATTTTATGGCTATTTCAATAAGCTTGTAACTGCTTTTTACGTAACTATAGAAAAGCTGCTTGCGCCCATTACAAACAAATTTATTTCCATTACCGATAACGAAACAAAGGAAGCGCTTGAACATAAAATAGGAAGAGCACATCAATATATTACTATTCCAAGTGGCGTGGAGGTGAAGCAATTCCGCAATATTCCAAAAGAACAAGGCACTAATTTTAGGAAAGAAAATGTTATTCCACTTGATGCGTTGCTTTTTGTTTCTGTTGGCAGGCTTGAGCCTGTGAAAGGATTTGACATTCTATTGCAGGCTTTTGCTATTGCTTCGAAAGGTAGGAATAATATGTATCTTGCAATTATTGGCGATGGCGGGGAGAAGGCTGTGTTGGAAGGGCTTGCGGATTTATTGGGAATTGCCCGGTATGTGCGATTTGTTGGAAATATGGATGATGTGCGCCCTGCTCTTGCGGCAGCAGATATTTTTGTGCTTGCCAGTCGCAACGAGGGGATGGGGCGGGTTATTGTGGAAGCACTTGCTGCTGAACTTCCTGTTATAGGCTCCAATGTATGTGGGATAGCATCCATAATAAAACACAATTTTAATGGAATGCTTGCCAGAGCGCTTGATCCAGAAGCCTTCGCAAAAGCAATGCTAGAGCTTGCCGATAATCCTGATAAAAGAAGGGCTTTGGCTGCAAATGCATTTGATAGTATCTATCCCAACTATGATGAGGATTATGTTGTAGAAAAGCTAGCCTCATTGTATAACGAAATTTTAAGAGGTAGCAAATGATCTGCTCTATCCATCAACCACAGTTTTTGCCATATCTTGGGTATCTGAATAAAATTGCATCTTCGGATATATTTATCTTCCTTGACAATGTGCAATTTAAAAAGAACGAATTTCAGAACAGGAATAAAATTATTTTAAAGGATAAGGTGGAATGGCTTACAGTGCCAGTAAGCTTTTCTTTTGGCGATACTATCCAGCAGGTTCGCATAGCTGAAAATCCAACATGGCGCAGGAAGATGAAGACAATGTTGGAACATTCTTTTGCGCGTTCGCCTTATTTTAAAATTTTTGCTAAAGAATTATTTGATTTAATAGATAAAATATGGAACAATCTGGCAGAAATAAATGAGGCAAGTGTTTTATGGCTTATGAAGGTGTTTGAAATAAAATGTGAAACGTTGCGTTCTTCTGTTCTTGGATCTCTTAGTGAGGAGCCCACAATGCGGCTCATAGAGATATGCAAAAAAGTGGGGGCAGATACTTATCTTTCGGGAGCAGGTGGCCACGACTATCTAAACAAGGAGCTTTTCAATCAAAATGGCATTAGATTAATTTTTCAGGAATTTAAGCATCCTGAGTATGAGCAGCCTAATTTAGTTTCTAAAGAGCTGAAATTTATTCCTTATCTCTCTGCAATAGATGCTCTTTTTAATTGCGGTGGCGGCAAAGATGTGGCAAAGAAATTAAACATTATAACGAGTTAAGGAGAGGAATGTTTATGAAAATACTTGCATTTGGAGCGCATCCTGATGATATTGAATATGGATGTGGTGGTTTCTTGCTTGGCGCAGCCAGGCAGGGTCATGATGTATATATGTGTGTTATGACAGATGGCGGTGTAAATCCAGAAGTTGATAGGAGATTGGAACAAGAAAGAGCGGCCTCTTTTCTGGGAGCAAAGGGCTTGTTCTGGGGCGGATTTAGAGACACTCAACTTCAAGAAGGGCGTGAGCTTATAAATGCTATAGAATATCATATTGGTAAAGTTGCGCCTGATATTGTGCTTGTTAACTATTATGATGATGCCCATCAGGATCATAGAGCACTTGGCATCTGCACAATAACGGCTTGCCGCTATCAAAAGAAGGTGCTTTTCTATCATGATTACACAACATTCAATTTTATTCCCGATGTGTTCTTTGATATCGGCGAGCTTTTGCAAGATAAAAGGACGCTTCTTGCTTATCATCATTCGCAGGTTAATAAAACATATCCCACAGGCCTTGATCTGCTTGAAAGCATAAATTCACTTGCAGCTTATTATGGTTTTATGGCAAAAGTTAGGTATGCGGAAGGCTTTAAAGCTTTAAGATATTTGATAGATATTTGATAAGATATGAAAGATATTTCTCCTGCTAAATTTCTTGTGGTGGATGATGATGGCCCAATGTTGGATCAGATGTGTAGAGTGCTATCTCTACGCTTTCCGAATTGCAATGTGTTGCGTGTTATGGAAGGAAGTGCTGCAATTGATGTGGCTTTAAAAGAGAAGCCAGATGTGATTTTGCTTGATGCAAAGTTGCCCGGAATAGATGGCTTTGAGGTGTGTAGAATTTTAAAGCAGGAAAAAAATACTTCGCATATTCCTATAATTATCATAAGTGGCGTAAGAAAAGATAATGAAAGTAGGAGCCTTGCCATTGAAATAGGTGCTGATGACTATCTTTTTAAGCCCTTTACCGCTGATGAGCTCTATTTCCATATACGGGTGCTTTTACGAATTAAACGCACAGAAGATATTTTGCGAGGCGAAAAAGAAAATATAGAAGAATTGCTTGCGGTAAGAACTAATGAGTTACTTGCCAATCAGCAATATCTGAAAGATCTTATCGATAGTTTGCCTGAACCTATTTTTGAAACAGATAAATCACTGAATATCACATTTCTGAATAGAGCAGGAAAAACTTTATTCGGCTATGAAGATGAAAATGTTATAACAAGATTGCGCCTTTCTGATATCATAGCCTTTAATATGCGGCAGGCTTTTGCTCATATCCAAAGCGCCATCGCGGGGGAAACAGTGTCTCCCTATGAGTATGTGGCAATAAAAAGTGATGGCACAAAATTCCTGGTGAGAATTTCTTTTGCTGCCATAGTGAAAGCTGGCAAAGTGGAGGGTGTGCGTGGGATATTGTTTGACATAACTGACATAAAACTTATTGAACAGCAGCTTCTGGAAAGTAGAGAACAACAGAGGCAACTGTTTAAAAATATGTCAGATGCCTTTATGGTTGGTGAGGCTATTTTTGACGACAATGGCAAGGCAAAAGATTTTAGATTTCTTGATGTGAATCCTGCATTTGAAGAAATGGTGGGGCTTACATCATCCGATATAGTTGGCAAAACCTTGCTTGATATAATGCCTGCTGCTGAAAGGAAATGGTTAGAACATTTGTGTACAGTTGCTGCCACAAGGAGGAATGTAAAATTTGAAAGCTATTTTGAAGAAATGGGACGGCACCTTGTTGTTTCTATTTTTTCACCTCAAGAAGGAATTGCTGCGGCTGTGTTGTCTGATATAAGTGCCAAAAAAAATAGCGAAGAAAAGGAAAAAGAACTTCAAGAAAAAACCAAAAGATTGCAGCAAATGGAACTTCTTGCTGCCCTTGCACGGGGGATTTCTCACGAACTAAATAACATATTAGGGCCTGTTGTGTGCTATCCAGACCTCATTATTAACGAGCTTCCTCAAGATTCTGAGGCAAGAGAAGATGTTATGGCAATCAAAACTGCTGCAGAGCGGGCAATAAAGGTTATTGAAGATTTGAGTTGTCTTGGGAAAAGTGGGCTTTATAAGCAAGAGAAATGCAACCTTACGAAGCTTGTGAAAGAATTGCTGGAAGATGCTAATATAAAGACTAAAATAAAACAGGAAAGTGTTGGGAAAGATAAAAGGCAGGATAAGGAAAATAATTTTATTTATTGCTATCCACCGCATTTTAAGAAAATGCTCATTATACTTTTTGAGACAGCTGCCGGGATTGTTGGCAAAGATGGCTCTTTAGTCTTTAGCATAACACATAAAAAATTACTCGAGCCGCAAGATGGTTATATGGAAACTATACCTGTTGGGGAATATATAAGATTGCGTATAGCAATTCCAGATGTGCAACTTACGGGCACAGAAATAACGAATCTTTTCGAGCCTTTTGCAAAAGTCAATTCCACTTTCCAGAAGTATGGGCATAATGGTATAGGACTACCTTTAGCATTGAGCATTGCCCGGGGACATAATGCGCATCTCCAGATTCTTTCTGGCGAAAGGATAGGCACACAAATTCTCCTCTATATTCCAAAAGTTTATGATGAAGAGAGAATAGAAGAGCCAGTAATGACAGGAAAGCTTCACTACAAGACTGGCAAAGTTTTGGTCATCGATGATATGAAAACACAACGAACTGTTGCAAAGAAAATACTTTCTGCTCTCGGTTTTAATGTTGAAACTGCCGCCACTGGCAGGGAAGCTATTGAGTTGCTAAAAAAGGTTGCCGGCAATAAAAAACGTTCGCCTTATGACTTAATTGTTGTGGATATGATGTTGGAAGAAGATTTTGATGGATTAAATACCATAGAGGCAATTAAAGCAAAATTCCCTAGCCAAAAATTTGTGATAGCAAGTGGCTACGCTAAAAGCGAACGGGTTAAAATGGCTGAAAAGCTTGGTGTAAAAGATTTTGTAAGAAAACCATATTTAAAAGACCAAATGGAAAAAGTTATAAATAAAGTTATGACCGGTTTATAATGGAGTAAGAACTGATGAAGAAGTCTGAAGCCCATGTGGTTATCAAGCCTTATCCTTTTTCAGCAGAGGAAATTGAAGGACGCTTCCTGCGATATCAGGATAATCCGCTAATGCTTGAAATAAGTGAAATTATAAAAAAATATTCAACCAATCAGCCAGCAGGCTTTGTGTCAAAAAAAATTGTTCAATCAAAGCAAGAAAAAAAGAATAAAGAAAAGGGCAAAACTATTGATGTAAAAATGGAGGAAGCTAAAGAGAAAAAAGCGGAACTTTTTCAAAAGAAACTATTGAATATATCGCATCTTTTAACTTTGCCAGACCATGTGTTAAAAATCAAAGAAATGTTAGATTCACATCGCTCTTCAGTGGAGGACATTGCAAATGAAATTTCAAAAGATCCCGCGCTTACCGCAGAAATTCTTAAAATAGCTAATTCGGGATTTTATGGCTTCACACATCGGATAGCCGATATTCAGCAGGCAATAGTGATGCTTGGCTTTGCGGTGGTTCATGCAATTGTAATCTCGGCTTCTGTAATAAATTTAAGAGACGCCAAAAAATTATGGGAACATTCCGTTGCCTGCGCCAGAGTGGCTATGATAATAGCCAGACAAAAAAAAATTCATCATGCGGAAGAAATAGCCATTGCCGGACTTCTACACGATTTGGGCAGATTGGTTTTGATGGAGTATTTTAAAGAAGATTATCAAAAAATTCTGCAACTTGTTGTCCAAGAAAACATATCAGGATTAGAAGCTGAAAAAGCCCTATTAGGATTCACTCATTCGGATATTGGTGGTTGGCTATTGAATAGATGGAACTTGCCGCTGTGGATAGTGGAAACTATTACTTTTCATCATCATCCAGAAAATGCTTCACGCTTTCAAGAACGGGCTGCAATAGTGTGCCTGGCAGATTTGCTTGTAAATGCTCTTGGAATACGCACTTTAGAAAATGCGCCGCTTCCTGAAATTACACGCGAAGAGTTAACTTCTCTTAAACTAACCAATAATGAAATTGATCTGATTGTAGAAAAATTTGTAAATGCATTAGAATGCTGAATTAAAGGCAAGTTCGGAGAAAGAAGGCTATGACGCAGGGAGAAAAATTGTTAAGAATAATCTTATGTGTGGTGTTGGTTCTTTTCCTTGCTGTAAAGTTTTTTCCATTTGAAGAAACAGTGATAAAATATTGCATAGCGTTAGGTGCTTCCTTCATTTTTACTGCCATTTTTATGCCTTTAATCATATGGCTTGCTCGTAAGGCAGGTGCAATTGATATGCCGGGCGAACGGAGAATACATCTAAATCCCACACCACGCTGGGCCGGAATTGCCATAGGGATTGGAGTAGGGGTTTCTATCGTTATAACTAGCTGGGGATATATGCCACACTTAAGGGCTTTTCTGATAAGCTCTTATTTAATGCTTATTTGCGGAGTAATAGATGACTCTTTCCATATTTCTGCCTTGATAAGGCTGCTTATCCAACTCCTTGCGGCGGTTATACTCATAGCCGATGGTGTGGTAATTACTTTTCTGCCTGCAGATGTCTGGTGGGGCTTGCTTGGCAGATGGCTTATAACCATTGTGTGGCTTATTGGCATAACAAATGCCATAAATTTTCTGGATGGAATGGATGGATTACTTGCAAGCCTTGTTATGGGCTGCTGCATCATTTTCTTCGTTCTTGCAATAATGCTTGGCAATACTATGCTTGCTATTTGCGTGGCAGCAATTTTTGGCGCCACTCTAGGCTTTTTGCCTTTCAATATAACTCCCGCAAAGAGCTTTCTGGGCGATGGAGGAAGCACTTTTTTGGGATTTATGCTTGCTGCTTTAAGCGTTCATGGCAGCTGGGCAAAAAATGATCCGTTGGTTTCTTTCTGTGTGCCAGTGCTGATCCTTTCAGTTCCTATATACGATATGACGTTTACCACCGTTTCCAGAATAGCAACAGGCAAAGTGCGCTCTTTCCGAGAATGGGTGGAATATACAGGCAGAGATCACATCCATCATAGGCTTGAAGCTCTTGGTTTGAGCAGAGCACAGGTGGTTTTTTTCATTACTATACTCAATCTTGCTATTGGAATTGGTGCAATTACAATTTTTGAAGCACGTACTTATGGAGGCATAACGCTTGTTATTCAGACGATTTATATTTACGCAATTATTGCCCTGCTTGAAATTCTTGGCAGCAAACGTCAGAAAATTTTGCAGCAAAATTAAATTGCAAAAAATGTGTAACCTATACGCTACATTGTTCGTCTATTAGCGTAAAAATTAAAAACAAAAAAGGAGGTTTTTATGTTTAGGTTCCTACAAATTGCTATGTTGTTAACCTGTGCGGCAGCGCTTTCCTTGAAAGCAGAAGAAGCCGAAAAGAAAAATGTGCCACCTTTTGAAAAAGATAAAGCAATGCATAGGCATCATGCTCAAGGCGGCCATACCAACTTGATGAATAAATTTATCCATGAATTAAATCTAACGGAAGAGCAAAAAAGTGAAATTCAGGAAATTATAAAGAAAAATCAGCCCCTACTAAACAACTTAAGAACAAATATGTTTAATGCTCGCAAGGAAATAGTGGAGGCTTTTCAGAGCTCCGATTTTGACGAGGCAAAGTTAAAGGCTGCATGGAGCAAGTTCTCTGCTGTGGCAGAAGAATTTTTGCTTACCTGGGGCAAAATCATAAGCGAGGTGCGCCCCATCCTTACAGAAGAGCAGAGAATCAAACTCAATGAAAAATGCCAGCATATAGCCGGAATGTTTGGTGGTGGAATGGGCATGATGGGGCATAAACCGCCTTTTGTGTCTCAAGGCGATACAGATAAACGGCATAGACATAAAACTGATTCTTTAAATAAGAACGAGAATAAAGATCAGCCTGATAAAGATGCCAGCAAATAATTATGTATGTTCGCTGTGAAAGTATGTTTTATGATTTAGCGGCTGTAGATAAATCAGCTATAAAGCAAGATGATATTTACGAAGAAGAAAAGCGCATTATCGCTGATATTAAGGCTGGCGATATAAACCAGTATGAAAAACTCATCGTTAGATATAGCGATTATGTGGTTCACATTTTAGAAGGGCATATTCCATATAATATGGTAAACGAGCTTGCACAGGATGTTTTCTTAAAAGCTTTTATGAAGCTTGATACATTCAAATTTAACTCCGCTTTTAAGACGTGGCTTACAAAAATAGCATATAACGTATGTTATGATTATTGGCGTGAAAATAGGAAGCACATGAAATTCATAGCTAACTATGAAACAGAACTCACCTTTATTGAGCTTATCTCGCAACATCAGATTAATGAAGCAGATGATGAACTCAAAGCAAAAGCAAGCCACCTATTGCACAAAATCCTGCAAGAAATAAGTCCAATTGATCAAAAAATTATAAGTGAATTATATCTTAAAGAAAGTAGTGTTAAGGCAGTTGCTTCTGAACTCGGGCTAAGCGAAACTAATGTTAAGGTGAGAGCATTTCGCTCAAGAAGATTTATCAGAAAAAAACTCTTGAAGATAATGGGAAATAAGTAGGTTTAGCAAACATGTTTTTCAGAAAAAACAAGTTAAATATCTTAGAAGCCAATTTGTGGAATTTAGCCAAACAACACAAAAAAATGAGGTGCACTTCTTTTAACAAGAATCCTATTAAGCTTGATGTAATCAAAACTATGGATCTCATTCAGCATTATCAAGAAAAGAAGGATCCTTTCAAAATATCTCAATCGGACTCATTATCTTGGCAGATAGTAACCATTGCTGCAGCTTTATGCCTTATTATCCTTTCTATACTTAACTTGGTTATTAAACCAAATAATTCAGCCCAATTTTTTTCAGCTGATTATGTGGATGATTATGATATCAGTCTTTTATTATAAAAATACAAGGAAAGTTGAGCTATGAATGTTGAGATGAATAAATTTGTTAAATACTTTTTTGTCTTGTTGCTTGGCTTTTTGATAGGAGTATCAGCCACTTTGCTAGCAGGAAGAACGTTCTTTGCCAGGATGCTCCATAACCGGCCTGAAGGACAAAATGCCTTTATAAAAAAATTGGCATCCGAACTTGAACTTGATGATAGTCAACAGACAAAATTTGCAGAGATTATGCGAGGCTCCTTTACGAATATGATGAATCTACGTAAGCGGCATCTTGCCGAATTTGAGAAAGAAATGGAAAGGACAAGAAACGAGCTTAAGACAGTCCTTTCTTCTAACCAAATGGAGATTTTACAAAAGAAAATGGAGCGGATGAAACGCCGCCATAAGATGCCACCAACGCCACCAACACCACCTCCTTCACCATAAATATATCCCTCGCATTGTGTGATAAAAAATAGACTATAAATCAAGAAAAACTTAAGTAGCCAGAAGACAAAAACTTCACCACAGAAGCCACAGAGAAAACACAGAGGAAAAATAAAGCAATGCACAATCAATAGGTATTTTGGCAAAAATTAGCATACCAATCTTACTCCTCTCTGTGGTAAAAAAAATCGTAAACCAAATTAAATCGGGAAATGCTTAAAAGCAAGAGAAGGATAATATTCACCAGAGAGGCCATGGAAGCTACACAGCGAAAAACACACAAATGAGAGTTAAAGTTAAGGTAGAAAGAAAAGTTATGGCAAAAATATAATACTGTGATTTTTTCTTCTGTTCTGTGTTTTGTGTGGATAAGAACAAACGTTGTTCAATTTTTCTCTGCTACTTTTATGCCTTTTTGAGAATCTTAGTGGCGGAATGACTTAAAAAAATGTTGCTTATTAAGAGGAGTTAAATTACGATTTTGAGTTTTATGAAAGAGAAGTTAAAAGTAGCATTGATAAGTCCACCGTTCCTGCCAAATTTCTGCAGATCACAGCGCTGGCCTGTGGTTAACCGCACATTGGCTATGCGTTATCCTGATTGGCTGGCTTATGCTGCTGGGCTTCTCGAAAAGTGGGGGTTCAAGGTACTTTTGCGGGATTTTATTGCTGAAAATCTCGCTATAGCTGATGTAGCAAGATGGGTTAAAGAAATTGATGCAAAGATGATTGTTCTGGATGTCACAACGCCTTCCATTTTTAATGATATTGACTGTGCAAGAGCATGTAAGGAAGCAAATCCATCGGCTTGTGTTGTGTTTGTTGGGCCACACTCAACGGTTTTTCCAAAGGAAACTATAAATGATGCCAATGGCGCTGTTGATGTTATTGCTAAAGGTGAATATGATTACACTTTGGTTGATATTGCCGAAGCACTTGAAAATGGGGCTTCTTTTGAAAAAATTCAAGGGATTACTTTTCTTACAAAGGATGGTGATATTCAAGAAAACGAGGCAAGGGCTCTTATAGAGAACCTGGATGAACTTCCATTTCCTGCATGGCATCATCTTGATGTAAGGAAATATCGCAACAACACCTATCTTTATCCTTTTTTGGATCAAATAAGCGGACGTGGCTGCCCGCAGCGCTGTATGTTTTGCCAGTGGCCGCAGGTGATGCACGGCAGGCGCTATCGCTATTGTTCACCAGAGCGTGTTGTGGCTGAAATGCTTTATGATTTTGAAAGATTCCCTATAAAAGAGATATTTTTTGAGGATGATACCTTGACAACCAATCCTGCACGCTTGCGGAAAATATGTGAGCTTTTGTTGAAAGAAAAAAGAAAGATGGTCTGGAGCTGTAATTCAAGGTGCGATTTTCTTGATTTTGATTTAATGAAGTTGATGAAGGAAGCTGGTTGCAGGATGTTGCTTATAGGGCCTGAAAGTGGCAGTCAGCAAATTTTGGATAATGTGCATAAGAATCTTAAGCTTGAACAGGTGAGGGATTTTGTTTCAAAAGCGAGAAAAGCAGGTTTAAGCACACATTCTTGTTGGGTGATAGGGTTGCCGGGTGAGACAAAGGAGACAATTGAGCAAACTATTTCCTTTGCAAAAGAGATTGATACTGATACCATCCAGGCATCCAGTGTGATGCCACTGGTTGGCACAGAGCTTTACCAATGGGCGGTGGAAAAAGGCTATTTAAATGCATCCTCATGGAAAGATTATGTTAAGGAAGGTGAGCAAACTGCCGTTATGGCATATCCGCATTTAAAGGCGGAGGAGATGAATGCTGCAGTAAATCGTCTGCTAAAAGAATATTATTTTAGGCCAAAGGTGATATGGCGATTGCTGAGACAGGGAGTATTAGATACATCTCTTCTTATCTCTTACATAAGAGGGATGTGTTATTTGTTAAGTTACATTTTTAAAAGGTCTAGAAAGGTTGAAAATTAGGTTCGGGGATGTATATTTTTGTTTAACATATCTATACAATCCCATAGAAGCAGAAATATTTCCAATCCATGAGATACTCCTATTGAGGTATCTTCTATGTTGGTTTTAAGGGATAAAATAAATCGCTCTATCACTTTGTCTGTACCGAAAAACATATTCTTCGTTAGGAATCTTGTTCCTGATTTGAAGGAGCCAGTCCAATAATTAATTGAGCCATACAATAGCGTCCTTATATGATCAATTGCCATATGTTCATTATCAGTTGGCAAGTAAATAGGAATGTCTCTAAAGATATCCATTATTGCTATTGCTTTTGAACCTACTAATACCAGGTGCCATTCGCATATAGGGGCTTCAAAATTTGCTGTGTAATATAATGGTATATTCTTCGATTGGAGATGTAATAAGACTAATGCAGGAGTTGCTGCTTGAATACTTGATGGAGAAACGCTTCCTGATAATGGGATTAATTTGCTGCCAATAAATTCCCACGAGAGGTATAAAAAATGCGAAAATTCGTCGTAGAAAAGGCCAAATGGCAGAGAATCATACCAATCTGGTAATCTTCTTTTTGGGCTATTTAGTAAGTTTATGTGCAGACTTTTTATTTCTCCTAATTTCCCTGATTTTATCCACTTTTTTATGGTTAGGGCAGAATGGGAGAATATGTTGTTATGGACAATGCTGAGTATTTTATTTTTAGCTTTTGCCAACTGATACAATTGTAAAGCTTCTTCTCTTGATGCGGCAAATGGCTTTTCTGTGAGGACATGCTTTCCTTTCATCAAAGCATAATGAATCCAATAATGATGTGTATATGGAGGAGTGGTAATAATTATGGCGTCTGCATCTTCAAGCCATGGTACTTTTTCCGCATCTGATGTAACTGCGGAATAGGGAATAGAAAATCTTTCTTTTAGATAAGATACTTTGCTGGGATTTGTATCTACTAATCCAATTATTTCAATATCAAAATGCCTCTTAAAGATTGGGATATGTCTTTCTTCTGCAACCCAGCCACCGCCAATAAACGCAACTTTCATTTTTCTTGTTATTCTAATTTATTCGCTATGTATTTAGGATCTAAATATCCGTTTTTACAAAACCATAAAATTTCATCGATTAATGCTTTCTTTAAATCACCGGGATTATAAGCTAATTCTCGTTTCGCCTTCTGGTTTGAGAAGTAAAGATCTAGCCATGCTCTTTTTACAGTGCTTATACGCACTATGGGCTCTATTCCAGAAACTTTCCACAAAATGTAGTTTGCATAAGCCAAAGGGAAAGCAATAAACAAAGGTACTTTAAGAATACCTCTGTGTTTCCCTGTTATTTCCTCTATCATTTTAAAGAACTCGGAAAGCAGGATGTTATCATCTCCGCATAAAAGATACCTTTCTCCTAATCTGCCTTTTTCTAATGCAAGAATATGTCCTTCTGCAACACTTCGTACATCAACAAAATTGTGCCTTATATCAAAATATCCGGGCAGTTTGCCTGTGATAAAATCAATAATCAGTTTTCCCGTGTAAGTAGGCTTAACATCGGCAGGACCTACCGATGCTGATGGCTCCACTATTACAACAGGAGCTCCTATTGATTTGTAGAGTTCAAGAGCTTTTTCTTCTCCTAAGTATTTTGAAATTTCATAATCGGTTGATGCATTGTGTAAATTAAAAGGAACTGTTTCATCATTCATTTGTCCTCTGCCACGGCAACCTCTTGCGGCAGTGCTACCGGTGTAGACTATCTTTTTTACATTTTTTGCAACAGCGCACCTGATGATATTTTCTGTTGCCACAACATTACTAGAAAGAATTTCTTCCTTCATATTACTTGATGGTGAATTAACACCTGCCACGTGTAGTAAAGCATCTGCTCCATCTAAAAAAGGATTAAGACTATTGGTATCTCTTATGTCTCCTATATATTCCTTTACACCTTGTTCTTGCCAGTCTTTTCTATTAGTGTGTTTACGAGTTAAAATACGCAGTTTGTATCCTTTTCTTAAAGCGGCATCTACCACATGAGAACCTATAAAGCCACTTGCACCAGTTACAGCTATTTCCATAATTTTATCCTTGTATACCATTTGGATAATACTAACATTAAAGAAATTTTTTATAAGCCATATTAAATATGAAAAAAATTTTTAGTTCAACATTTATTTTCATTTATTCGTTATTTGTATTGCTAGTGGCTGTTTATATGGGCGCATATTTCCGCTTCGCAAATCTTCATGCTACTTCTCTTTATATGGATTCTCAAGATTTCTTGTGCCCTTTCGATTATTCACTAAAATTGGATGATATATTTACCAGATGGATTGAATTGCCTACAGGGAAAAATCATCTTCCTTTCCCGGTGTATTTAAACACGTTGATTATAAGAATGTTAAATATACCACCTCTCATCGGCAACCTGGCTTTGCCTGCGGCTTCTATTGGTGTCCTGATTGTTATAATAGCTTTTATAATTGGTACGCTTGCAAAAAATATAGAAACGGGTTCCCTGTTCGCTCTAATGGTAGCTTTTAATCCTATTGTCATATCAATATCCAGAACACCTTACTATTATATATTTGCTTTATTAGGCTTCTTTTTGAGTGTGCTGGCTCTTGTTATGCTGCTTAAATATAGAGAGACGAAGATTGAGTGGCCTTACTACGTAATTATGGGAGTAGGAAATTTTATCTGTTTTTATTCGGATAGCAGTGTATGGGCATATTCTTTTATAATCAATTTGTTTTCTTTAGGCCTGCTATATAAAAATAAAAAACACTTATTTATCTTTTGTGCGCTAAACATACTAATAGGCTTGCCCGTTGCTTTTCAAAACTGGGGCTTGCCAACAATTTTAAAAGAAACCTTCTTTTATTCACCGCAAGCAAGAGAGTATTGGACATCTGTGTTCTATGGAACTCAAAATAATAATATCTTTGCCATACTTACCGTGTTATTTAAAATCATTTTTTCCTATCTATTTGGGTTCAGCTTAATAAGGTTTGTACTGGGATTGTGTGCCATTAGTCTCATGGTATATTTTGTGATAAAAAATTTCACACTGCCGATGTATAAAATAATTTTCTTCGTGTTAGTTGCATCTATCCTCCTACAGACATTTGCCGTTTCTAATACTGTTGTTCCCGTAACTCACGCAAGATATTTATATACACTGCCTCTCCTCTATCTTCTATGTTGTATGAGTTTGTATGATTTTGTCCAAAGAATTTTTGTTAGAAATTTATCCCGAGCCAATATAGGTTTTGTATCCATATCTTTGATAATAGCAATGGCTTATCTTCAACCAGCCTATCTTGCTGCCACTCAAACGGGAAGATCACAACCGCACTTGCAGATAGCTAAATGGCTGGATCAGAATTTGCCAAAAGGTGCAATTGTAATTACAGAGCGTTTCTTTGATGCATTCAATGAATATAAGCGACATCCTGCAACAAATGTGTTTATAACATCTACTATCCGTAATCAAACTGCTCAAGAATATCTTGGCAATAAATTTAGAGAAAGAACAGAGGGGCTAATTATGAGAAATCCTGTCTCTGCCTTGATTCAAACTGAAATTTTATGGGACCATAAGGATGTAGGACCTTGGCTTTGGCCAGAAAAATTCTATGCCAGAAGTGTAACTATTACAAATGAGGCTGGGCTCAAGCTCCATAAACTTGGGCTCGCTGATATGAGCATTCCGGGGAATAAACAAGCAGAAAAGATTTACCAGCGTAAAATCCTATACAATTTACCCGAAGATATAATCAATAAAGCAAAAGAAAAAAATGTTAATGTTTTTTTGCTTAAGGGGCAAGACTGGCGCTATCTAAAAACACAAGACTTTAACGATTGGAGCGTGCTCTTAAAAGAAGCAACAATTTATGTCTTTAATTTTATGAATGTGGCTACATCTGTTTCAATCAAAATTACTGGAGTGGCTGTTGGCCCAGCGGAAGGGCAGAAAATCATTAGCTTTAATAATCATATTATCAGACTGCCGTTTAATAAGTGGTTAGATTTTGAAAGTCCAAAAATTGATATTTTACCCGGAACAAATAATATCGTGATTAAAGATGTTTCCACCAATCAGCGGGAGTTGCCTCTATTACTTGTGCAAGATATTTATGTGCTTTCTGATACAAATAAAACCATGAATCCCTATTGGTGGTTGATGCCTTAAGTAATTCAAGATAGAAGTCTGTTTAAACTTTTAACAAATCTAGACTATATTTTTCTGCTAGCACAGCACTAAAGATCCCCTCACCAATTGCCAATTTAAAATCCGCGCTTCTCTAGTAATCGTGCCAGCTCCATCTGGAACTCTTCTAAATCCTGTTGTGATGGACGGTATCCCGGCTGGCTCGCGGCAAGAGCCAATCTACCAAATTGATCCAGCGACCACGAGCCACTAACGCCATCGCTAAAAGTCACCGTTCCGCTAACTAGAGCTCCAGCCTTAACAACACGATCAAGTTCAACCTTTACGCCACTGGTAAGAGCATCTTCGTTGTTATCCATAACGGATTGTTGCCCATTACCTTGAGATGATGTGGCTTTATTTAAATCAACTGTAGTTCCTTGCTTCTTATCTTGCACTTCCAATCCCATATCAAGTACGAGAAATCTTAAATCCAAAAATGTCATTGATATATTAAATTCTTCGCGAATTTTTTTCTGAATATCTGAAAGAGATAATCCTGCTTTTACCCACTCTTTTATCTTTTGCTTTTGTTTCTCATTTAATTCTGCCATAAACTCTTCACCTCTCCTTTTGCCTAAGAAAAAAAATTTTCTTTTTAGTTAAAGCAAACACTATTACACAAAAACTCTTTATGTCAAGAGTGGAAATTTAATGTGAGAAGAGGTTCGTTGTTAAGGGGAACAGTATACTGTGCCCTTTGTGGAGAAGTTTTTCTCTGTCCTTTCAAAAATTCATCGGGATAGCCACTTCTTGTCGGAAAGCTAAAAGAGAGAGGACTATTTTTTATACAGCTGGCTTTAAAGCTTTGAGCAAATAACTTCTGCGCCAAATTGTTTGATTTTTTTTAGTTGTTCTTTTTTTGCGTAGCTATCGGTAACAACGCAAATTTTTTTGGAAAGTATTCCAATTCTGGTAAGACTGCGTCTTCCTATTTTAGAAGAATCAATAGCGAGAAATGCTCTTTCGGAATTTTCTATGGCAGTTGCGCTTAAAAGGGCAGTAGGCACATCAGCCGAATAAAAAGCTCCTGTTTCTATTTCTAATGCATCCGAGCCAATTATAGAAAAGTTAAACCTGTATTTACGCATCTCGTTAAGAGTTATTTCACCTGTAAGGTCTGGGCTTTTTTCTCCCAGCATTCCACCAAACACAAAAACTTTTATACCTTTTTTCTTAAAAAGCTCCATTGTGGCTGGCAGATTTGCCGTAAAAATTTTTAGATTAAGATCTTCCGGGATGAATCTTGCAAAGATTGTGGCGGTGCTGCCTGTATCAATATATATGGTGGCATCTTTTTCTAATAAATTTACAATTGCTTTTGCTATGGCTTCTTTTTCTTTTCTATGTTGTTTTTGTTTTTCTACGAAGGTGCTTTCAAAGGTGAATATGCTGCTTTTTATACAGCCACCGTAGCGACGGACTATGAGTCCTTTTTTTTCCATTTTTGCAAGGTCTCTTCTAATGGTCATTTCTGACACATTGAATTTTTTTGCCAGGAAGGAGACGCTTAACATTTCATTTTTTGCTGCTAGTTCAAGAATTAAATTTTCTCTTTTATTATACTCCATAGCTTTTACTCTAATGTTTGAAATAAACATTAATACAAAATGCACTTTTTCGGTATAAAATCAAGAAAAAAAGTAAAAAAATTATTGACACTCTTTTACAAATAGCATACTATATGTTCGTTTCAAACATATTTAACTTTTCTGAAAGAAAGGAGTAAAAAATATGAGCGCTTATTGGGCACATGTTGATTTAAAAAAAGTTCCTTCAATCAAAGTTCCACCGCCAGGCCCAAAATCAAAAGAAATGCATTCGCGTTGTACGAAGTTTTTTAAAGGGTTAAGCTCGCAGGTTAAGCTTTTTCCTGTGGCTTTTGCAAGCGGCAAGGGGTGTGTGTTAACTGATGTCGATGGGAATGAGTATATAGATTTTTCTTCTGGCATATATGTGACAACGCTTGGGCATTGTCATCCAAAAGTTACAGAAGCCGTGCAAAAAGCTGCTGGCACATTGATGAATGCCCATGATTTTACTACGCCAATCAAAACGGAGTTGATGGAAAAACTTGCTGAAGTTTTGCCGGGCAATTTGAAAGGATATCAATTATACGATTGTGGCACAGCTGCTGTGGAAGCTGGGCAGAGAGTATGCAGGGCGATCACGAAGAAGTGGGAACTACTTTCTTGTTTTAACGATTTTCACGGCAAAACCTATGGAGCAGTATCTTTGGCTGAGATACGATCTTTTGTTTATGGACCAACACGTGCTCCGGGGATGCATATGTTGCCACGCCCTAATCCTTATAGGCCGCATTGGACAAAGCCTGATGGAACAATAGATACGGATGCTTACATAAGCTTTTATGAAGAGTATTTAATGCGTGGCACAGCAGGCAATGTGGCAGGCTTCGTGCTGGAGCCGATACAGGGGTGGGGTGGCTCTGTGATTCCGCCAGATGATTTCTTCCCTAAACTGCGCGCTTTGTGTGATAAGCACAAAATCGTCTTAATGGCAGATGAGGTTCTTACTTCCTGGGCAAGGACGGGCAAGTTTTTGTGTATGGAGCACTGGAATGTTGTGCCCGATGTTGTCTCTATAGGCAAGGGTTTTGGGAATGGTTTTCCTGTTACGGCGGTTGCCGTGAAAGAAGAATACTCAGAATGTTTTGAAGCAATTTCTGCTTCAAGCAGCTATGGTGGCAATCCTATGGCTTGTGCAGCGGCGCTTGCTTCCATAAAAGTTATTCAAGAAGAGAATCTTCTGGAACGTTCCACACACCTGGGCGAACTTGCTTTAAAGAGGATGAAACAGATGATGGCAAATCATCCTATTATAGGTGATGTAAGAGCCAAAGGCTGTTTGATGGGGATAGAGCTTGTTAAGGATAAACATACAAAAGAGCCATTTGACGAGGCTGGTAAACTTGTTTATCAGAAAGCATTCAGGAAGGGACTTGCCTGGATACCAGCAGGGCATATCTTAAGGATGAGCCCACCAGTGGTGATGGAAGATGAATGCTTAATAAAGGGGCTTGATATTATTGAAGAGGCAATTGCTGAAGTAGAAAAAGAGTTTGGCTATACAAAATAATTTTTATAGAAAGGAGTGAAATGAAAGAGTTTCGTTATCAACCTGCAGAGTGTGTGCCGTTCCGTGATCTGAAAGTGATAGAGCGTGTTCGTAAAATCAAGCGGAGTGAAATGGATAAGCATAAAAATCCTAATTTTAAAATAAGGATAGTTCCAGATGATATGGTGCCTATAATATGGATAAGTGACATTGTTTCCCGCATCAAGGAGGCACTAGAGGCGGGAAGAAGAATTGTTATGATTTTGCCCAATCCTTGCCCTATATATAAACAAGTGGCCTATCTTTTAAATAAGCTCCGCATTTCTTGTAAGCATCTTCACGCCTTTGCTATGGATGAATATGCAAATGAGAAAGGAGAGATTGCTCCAGAAACGTGGCGCTTTGGTTTCACTTATGCAATGAAGAACTACTTTTATAAAGAAATTGATCCCGATTTACGCCCACCGGAAAAGCAGTTTGTGGGGTTTACAAATAAAAACGTTAACTATTATAGCGATATGATTCTTGAAGCAGGTGGCGCCGATATATGCTATAGTGGGCCTGGCTGGACAGGGCACGTTGCTTTTATTGAGCCAGATGCGCCTGAATTTAAAGCTCCGCTTAAAGAATGGCTTAAGATGAAGGCAAGAATATGTACGTTAAGTCCATTTACTATTGCGCAAAATTCACTTCACGGCTCGTTTGGTAAAAGCGGTGATTTATGCGCAGTGCCACCAAAAGCGGCAACTATTGGCCCTTTTGATATTGTGAATGCAAAACACAGGATAGATGTAAGTGCAATAAAAGTTCATGGCACATCAACCACGTGGCAAAGGATGATAACAAGACTTTGCACGCACGGTCCTGTGACGCCACTTTTACCAACATCAATTCATCAGTTATTAAGAACTGATAAATACATTTCAGAAACTTTGGCTGAAGATATTGAGCCTGACTGGAACAAGGAGTATTAAAGATGAGCAGGCTGCTCGCAGGCGCTTTTGCAAAAGATATTACGCCAAAAAAAAGTTATTTCCTTTATGGCTATCCGCACGTTGAGCGAATGAGCACAGGCATAAACGATCCGCTTTATGCTTCAAGTTTGGTGCTTCAGTGTGGGGATGAGCTAATTGCCTTATGTTCTGCAGATTTGATATATATTACCAAAAGCATGGCGAAGGCGATACGAAGCAAAGTGGACTCTTCAGTGAGCATTCCAGAGGCAAATATACTCATTTCTGCAACTCACACTCACTCTGGACCAATCATAAAAAATTCGCTTGGCTGGAGTGAGGATCCTGCCATACCTAAAGTTGATAATGAGCTGGTGGAGCAAATTATAGAAGATATATCTTGCTCCATCATTGAAGCTTACAAAAGAAGGCAGCCAGCAGTTCTTGCTATAACAAAAGCGGATGGCACTGGAGTTGGTGGTAACAGGCGCCACAAAGATGGCGCTATTGATCCTGAAGTGCCAGTTCTAATTGTTAAGGATGCAATAACGCAAAAGATTTTTGCAGTGCTTACGGTTTATTGTATGCATCCAACCGTGTTGCACGAAGATTCCACTCTTTATTCATCCGATTTTCCCGGATACACCAGGATGCAGGTTAGAGAAGCTATCGGAGAGGATGTGGTTCATATATAGCACACTGGTCCTGAAGGCAATCAGTCGCCTCGCTATTATATTAATGCCACAACTTTTGCTGAAGCAGAGCGGCTTGGCAGAATGCTTGGTAAACGAATTGTTGATGCAATTTTAAATACAAAAGAGGAAGTTTTTAGAGATGAGCTTAAGATAAGAAGCATTTCCAGCTTTATTGATTTGCCGTTACGGACTTTTCCTTCTATAGAAGAAGCTGAAGCAAGAGAAAGAGCTGCCAGAGAAAAGCTTGAAAAATTAAGAAAAGAGGGAGCTCCACGAGCCATCACGAGAACTGCAGAGTGCGATTGGTTCGGTGCGCAAAGCACTCTTACAATTAGCCGAAAATACAAGACGCAGGCATATTATGATACATTGAAAGAAATCCTGCCTGCCGAAGTGCAGGTTTTACAAGTAGGGGATTATTTTTTTGTGGGACTTCCGGGTGAAATGTTTGTGGAGTATTCTCTTGAAATCAAAAAGAGGGCACATGCTCCAGCTTTTGTGATTGCTCTTGCAAACGGTGAGCTGGGTGGCTACATTGTAACAAAAGAGGCTCTTACTGAAGCTGCCTATGAAGCAACCAATGCTTTGCTTCATCATTCAGGTGGTGAGCTTCTTGTGCAAGAAGCAGTTAAACTTATTAAAACATTAACAAGCTCATAATGGAAAGGTTAAACGGATTTTTATGGCAGAACTTAAAATGCGAAAAAGTCGTGTGCTGCAAAAACTGAGAAATGGTGAGCTCGTATTAAGTTATAAAATCAATCTTGATTCCAGCCGTGTTGTGGAGCTTGTTGCTCTATCTGATTTTGATTGTATATGGGTTTGTTTGGAGCACGGACCTAATGATTATTCTTTGATTGAGCGCCAGATTATTGCAGCGAAAATGCACGATAAGGATGTCATGGTAAGAGTTGGCCGTGGTAGCTATAGCGATTATATTCGCCCTTTGGAACTTGATGCATCAGGCATTATGGTTCCTCATATAATGAGCCTTGAAGATGCAAAAAAAGTCGTAAGAACCGTAAGGTTTCATCCTGTTGGTAGGCGCCCAATAGATGGTGGTAATGCAGATGGGCTATACTGCGGTATCCCCGTGAAGGACTATATTCGCTTTGCAAATGAGAATAGATTTGTTGTTTTTCAAATTGAGGATCCAGAACCTATGGCGGAGCTGGAAGATATAGCGAAATTGGAAGGCTATGATATTTTGTTTTTTGGTCCGGGAGATTATAGCCATGCAATAGGGGTTGCGGGTGAATTTAATCATCCTGATGTTGTTTCTGCACAAAAGCGCATTGCCGAAGTTGCCAGAAAAAACGGCAAATTTGCAGGCACGGTTGCTTCTCCAGAAACATTTGCAGAGCTTGTTAAAATGGGCTATCAGTTTTTAAATGTTGGCGCTGATGTTAATGCTGTTCGGAAAAATTGCGATGAGATTCTTGCAAAAATTTCTGGAATAAAGATGCAACATACGAAGCATTCTGTATATTTTTAATTTATGAATAGTTTTGCAATCGTAAATGCCAGAATCCTGATTGCCACAGGCGAGATAATTAAAGGCAATATATTTATAGAAGATGGCAAGATAAGCTCCATATCTCATCAAGAGGGAAACATCAAGACTCAAACGATAGATGCTAAAGGCTCATTGGTTCTGCCAGGTCTAATAGATATTCATACGCACGGCATTGCTATGGAGTATTTTGGTGGCAATTTAAAAAACTATGCAAAGGAAGAAGCGGCCGCAGGCTGCACTGCCTTTTTGCCAACATTGTTTGCTCCACCTGAAGAAGCTGCTGCTTTTATGAAGAGGCATCTAGAGGAGACAAAGAATTTTGAAGAAACGCCGCAGGTGATAGGTTTTCGGCTTGAATCGCCATATCTTATTTATTCAGGTGGTGGCGCAAGTAAAGACCTTGCTCCTATAACCGATACCACAACGCAGATGCTTTTGGGTGCTGGACAGGGCAAAATTAAGATATGGGATATTTCGCCAGATCTGCCAGGAGCATATGAAGCGATAGAAACTCTATCAAAACAAGGTGTGCTATGCAGCATAGCCCACACAAGAGCCAACATAGAGCAAATAAGGCTCGCCGTTCAGGCGGGTGCAAAACTTGTAACGCATTTATATGATACCTTTGAATTGCCAAATAATTACGAAAACCCCGGCGTTTATCCAGCAGGGATTGTTGATTACATTCTGATTGAGGATAGACTTTGCTGCGAGATTATATCTGATAGGGTTCATGTGCATCCCATTCTTGTGGAGAAAGCATTTAGATGCAAAGGACCTGAGCGGATGGTATTTATTACAGATAGCAATCTTGGGGCAGGGTTGCCTG
>CAZBHO010000003.1:59726-76625 GCA_964491945.1 uncultured Verrucomicrobiota bacterium
TATGATTTGCCTTGTGGCTGGGGACGCGCAAGGATTGTTGACCTTGATAGTGGTGTGCGGTTAATAGATAGAAATATGGGGCTTGCTGGCAGTGCACTTATTCCACTGCAATCTTTTAAGAACGCAATGAAGTTGTTTAAGAAAAATTTGTTTGAAGCAAGCATTCTCTGTTCAAGAAATCCTGCCCGTTTGCTAGGTCTTAATAAAGGCGAAATCGCTTTAGGCAAAGATGCTGATCTAATAATCTTATCTGAAGATTTAACTTTACTTGCCACAATCGTAGGGGGGGAAATACTCTATGCCAGCAACGATTTTTGCCTTCCAATAACATAGGAATATAGCTATTATTTTTCAAAAAAAATCAAGGGAGTCTTTTTTATGGAAACTATTAATAGCTATCTGGGTGGGCGCCCCAGAGCAACCGCGTAAGGGCACAATTTTTGTGTATTTATGGCTAGTTCTTTATGCGGCCTGTTATGTTATTTTTGCCTTTGAGCCATCTTACGTTTTGCCAGCCCATCTTATGCAAGTTGCGCTACAGGTTCTTGGTATATTTTTCGGAACAAAAGCATCAAAACAAATTTATTCCTGGCGAGCAGAAAAGGAAAGTCTGGTTCTCAATGACAGGCAAGAAAAAATAATGGGGCTCTTAATCCTACCGTTCATATAACAGGCAACTTCACGCTTGTAGAACGCAAAACCGTGTTAAAAATATGCCAAAATTTTTGCACAAATATGATAGTGGATGCCAGAAAACAAAAGAGAGTATTATCCTTTGACGAGTGGCTTTGCCGTTTTGAGTTGAAAAATAAGAAATTGAAACAGCACAGCAGCTTATGCTACGCCGCATCAGCAACACTCACTTTTCGCTATGGTTTGAAGCTTAACCGGGATTACCATCCCCGTTAACCTTCCTTTAATTCATTAACTATATCCATAACGCCCTTCTTGCCATCAGAAAAATACATCAAAGTGTTATCAAATGCAAAGAGCGGATTGGGTATCCCTGCAAATCCCGGACTTAAACTGCGCTTCATCACAATCACTGTTCTTGCCTTGTCAACATCTATGATTGGCATTCCAGCAATTGGGCTATCAGGTTTACGGGCATCGGGGTTTACCACATCGTTAGCGCCTATGATTAACGCTACATCAACCGATTCCATCGTTGGATTTATCGCATCCATCTCTACGAGCTTATCATAAGGGATATCAACTTCTGCTAAAAGCACATTCATATGACCTGGCATCCTGCCAGCTACAGGATGTATTGCAAATTCAACAGTAACGCCTCTATCTTCAAGCAAATTATATAAATCGCGCACCGCATGTTGAGCCTGTGCCACAGCCATGCCATAACCGGGCACAATCACGACCCTACGCGCATCTTCAAGTAGCATAGCTATTTCAGCTGCGCTGGTAGATTTAATTTTGCCTGCATAAACGCTATCAGCACTTGCAGATGCTTTTGAAGCATCAATCTTACCGAACAGAACATTTGTTAAAGATCTATTCATCGCCTTACACATAATTTGCGTCAGAATTATTCCTGAAGCGCCAACCAAGGAACCTGTAATGATTAGCATAGTATTATTGAGCACAAAACCCGTAGCCGCGGCTGCAAGCCCTGAATAGCTATTTAAAAGCGAAATCACAACAGGCATATCTGCGCCACCTATCGGCAACACAAGCGTGAAGCCAAGTATTGTTGAAAGTGCCACTATAGCGATATAAGTCCAGTGGGCAGAAGGCTCAATCGCAAGCCACACCGTCAATGCTATAACAGCAATCACCAACACAGCATTCAAAAATTGCTGACCAAAAAACGAGACTGTCCCTTTAAACCCTTTCAGCTCTTCCAGCTTGGCATAAGCCACAAGACTGCCCCAGAATGTTACTGTTCCGATCAGCCCTGATAGTCCTGTTGCAATTAGTTCTTGTTTGGAAGTTACAGGGATGGAAGGGCTAAAAAGCGTTGCTCCCGCCACCAGCACAGAGGCGCCTCCACCAAAGCCGTTGAGCAAAGCAACCATCTGTGGCATAGCTGTCATAGGTGTTCTTATAGCTAAAAATGCGCCAATCAAAGAACCAAGAATAATTGCAGGAGCAATGATTTTTGCTGAATCAGGTTTAAGCAATAGGAAAGTGGCAATAATGGCAATCAACATTCCAACTGCACTTAAGAAATTGCCACGTACTGCTGTCCTTGGATGAGTTAATCCTTTTATTCCAAAAATAAAAAGAACCGATGCAACAAGATACGCAAAAGCAATAACACTGTTCATAAAAAAATTATTCCTTTTTCTTAAACATCTTTAACATTCTATGGGTAACAAGATAGCCACCAACCACATTGATTGTGGCAAGCACTATCGCACAAAATCCCAGTACAACAGTCAAAGTCTCACTTTGCATGGATGATGCTATAAGTGCCCCCACAATAGTAATTCCTGAAATAGCGTTTGATCCGCTCATAAGCGGAGTGTGCAACGTTGGCGGCACCTTTGTGATAATTTCAAAGCCAATAAAAACTGCCAACACAAAAACTGTGATAAGTGCCATTAAATCCATATTCTTTCTCCTTTCCTTTTATGAAATTCCTAGCGCTTTCTTGACAGCCGCATTTGTTATCTCGCCATTCTTGCCAATCATCGTCCCACTCACAATTTCGTCAGAAGTATCAAAATTCAATCCATCCTTCTTCGTAATATACTGGAAGAAGGTTGTCAGATTCTTTGAAAACATCTGACTTGCATGATAGGGGACAGTTGATGGCAAATTGATTGGACCAATGATATTAACTTTATTCTCCGTAAAATAGTTTTCACCTGGCTTTGTAAGCTCGCAATTGCCACCTTTCTCAGCGGCAATATCAATAACAACTGAAAATGGCGCCATACGCTTAACCATATCAGCCGTAACTATTACTGGCGATTTTTTGCCGGGCACTGCCGCAGTTGTAATAACCACATCACTGCCGGCGATTGTATCGGCAAGTAATGCACGTTGTTTTTCCAACTCTTCTTTTGTGAGCTCTCTGGCGTATCCACCAGAAGCCTCTGCCCCTTTTGTGTCAAGCGGCAACTCAACAAACTTTGCTCCAAGTGATTCTATTTGCTCTTTAACGGCAGGCCTGATGTCATATCCGCTTACTATAGCGCCAAGCCGCCGTGCTGTTGAAATAGCCTGCAGCCCTGCCACTCCAGCTCCAATAATTAAAACCTTTGCGGCCTTTATTGTGCCAGCTGCTGTCATAAGCATTGGAAACATCTTTGGCAAAGCCTCTGCAGCAAGTAGCACGGCCTTATAACCTGCAATAGTAGCCTGCGAAGAAAGGATATCCATACTCTGTGCCTTCGTAATTCTTGGAATAAGCTCCATAGCAAGAGGGATACATCCTGCCTCAACAATCTCTTTTACTTCCTTTGGCGACCACAGCGGTTCCATAGAAGCAATTAAAACCAAACCTTTGCGCAGAAAGCGTTTGTCCTCTTCATAAGTCTTGCTATCTGCTCCGGCAAGCCGCACGGCAAATATCACATCAGCTTCTCCATAAACTTCTTCACGTGTTTTTAAAATTTTTGCTCCATATTTAATGTATTCATCATCTATGAAGCCTGCTGACACACCAGCGCCTTCTTCAACAAAAATCTCACAGCTTTTTTTGAGCGAACCTACAGCATCTGGCGTCAAAGCCACACGCCGCTCACCAGTCATTTTTTCTTTTAAAACACCTATCTTGATCATTTGTTGTCCTTATTTTGGTTTTAAGCAATTGAACGGCAAATAGATTTATAAAAATTAAAATAAAAGTCAATTTTTTTATGAAATTGGGCTAGGAGTTTTTATTAAGGCGGTATTGTTTCTGGTTTAATTTTAGTACCACAACTTTTTGCTTTGTTTTTTAGAAAATTAAAGTAGGATTTATGAGATTTTTTAAGGAGATAGAATGTGTTAGAAAAATATCTTTCATTAAGGCAAAGAGAAGTAAATGCTTTTCTGACGAAAAAGCTTTTTACGAAAAATAAAATTGTTAAGAAGTCACGGCTTTTTGCAGCGATTAAATACTCGTTAATGAATGGGGGAAAAAGATTTCGTCCTGTGCTTTGCCTGGCAGCGGCAGAAGTTTGTGGCTGCAATTATAGAAAGGCTATGTTGCCAGCAATTGCCATGGAAGCTTTTCACACATACACTCTCATTCACGATGATTTGCCTGCAATGGATGATGATAAATTAAGGCGGGGCAAGCCCACCTGCCACATAGCTTTTGATGAGGCTACAGCAATTCTTGCAGGAGATGCGCTGCAAGCGCTTGCATTTGAATGGCTTGCAGAATCTAAGCCAGCTGCACCATTTTTTGCTAAAGATTTAGTGCTGGAGTTGGCAAAAGCTGCCGGGGTTGAAGGCGTGGTGATGGGACAGACTTTGGATATGGAATCGGAAGGCAATGTGCCTGATAATAAAATTTTAAAAACAATTCACTTTTATAAGACGGCCGTTTTAATAAGAGCCTCTGTAAGGATAGGAGCAATGATGGCTGGCGCAGATAAGCGATGTTTAATGGCTCTTTCAGAATATGGTGAAAATCTTGGCATAGCATTCCAGTTTGCCGATGATGTTTTGAATGCCACATCAACTCCAGAAAAGTTAGGCAAAGGTGCGGGTACGGATGCTGATCGCAAAAAGATGACTGCCGTTGCACTCTTTGGTGTTACTAAAGCAAAAAAAATTTTAGAGGAATATACTGAAAAAGCTATTAGGGCACTTATTGTTTTTAAATCCAGAGGCATCATTTTAGAAAAAATTGCACGCTACAATTTAGAAAGAACATGTTGAGCATTTCTCTTTTTTATGAGCTCCTTAAAATAAGCTGGGTTACCAGAGTGCTTGCATTTTTGGTGGCGCTGGTGATTTTTGGCGCATCTTCAAAAGGCATTCAGGATGTAATAGTTTATGGCGCTTTTTTGTATGCTGTTGCCTTTATTGATAAAGGGGCGTTTGTGTGGCGCACGTTTGTTGGTAGAATGTTTATTGCGGCATTTGCAACGCTTTTTTTGTGGCTGCCAATTTCGTTCACATTGTGGTCGTCAATTAGGGATGTGCTTGGCTTTCTTGAAATAGCGGCGGGCACTCTTGCTGTTTCGGTGATATTTAATAACATGGAAAAAGCGCTTCTGGCTATGCGGTATAGCGCATTTGCGATAACGACCATTATTTTTTATGATCTTGTTAGGCTTTTTCTTGCGCTTGGAGGCAACATTCTGGCAGAAGCACATTCTTATCGCCCTTTTATTCTTAATCATCCTAATGTTTCTGCAATGATGGCAGCTCTTTCTTCACTGGTATTTCTTTATGAAGCATATCGTAACTGGTCTGTTAATAGGAGGCATAGCTTTTTTTATGCGTTGCTTTTGTTTATATGTTTTTCGTATATAATCGTTATAGCTTCACGTGGAGTGCAATTTGCATTTTTGTTTAGTATCTTCGTTATGGGCTTTTTCTTGCCAGGCTGGAAAAGCAAATTGATATGGTTGTTAGTATTTATCGTTCTGACTTGTGGCACAGGGTTTGTGCTTGTAGAGAAAAATCCACGATATAAAGAGATTACAGATGTTTTTAAAATAGAAGACAAGAACAAATTGATCGCTCATATTTGGAAAAAAGTGCTTACAGAGCGTCCAACCGTGTGGCAGCATACATATAAGCTTATAAAAGAGAGACCGCTCTTTGGCTATGGATATGGCAAACGTGTTTTTAGAGAGGTGTATTATTCTTCGGAGCCACCTACGTCGCCGTTTTACTATCCGCATTGCCATAGCTTCTGGCTTAAGTTGTTTTTTGAGTTTGGTATTGTTGGGGCATCGGTGCATATTCTGGCATGGGCTCTCCTTGCCGTGCGGCTTGTTATGGCTATGTGGCAGCAATCAACTATGGCTGGAAGATCGCCAGTTTTACTTATAACCTTAATGCTTGCGCTTTTGCATACCTATGGAATTTTTGATTATCCAGATAGTTTGAGTTTAATGGTGCTTTGCTGGCTTGTGCCGCTTGCAATAATAGTTTCAAGAAAGGAAGAAAGTTTAAATGGCTAATTTAATAAGAGCATTCGTGGCTATCCCTTTACCTGAGGAAATCAAAACAAACCTTGCCTCACTACAAGCAAAACTAAAAAATGCCTGCACTGCTAAAGGGATAAAATGGGTAAGCAAAGAGAATTTCCATATCACCATTTTGTTTCTTGGCGAAATTTCTGAAGAGCAAGTTGCTCAATTAAAGAACTTTTTGCTGGATCGGACAAAGGCGTTGAAGATGACAAATTTGCAGGTTGCTGGTTTGGGCTATTTTGGTAAGCCAGTTGCGCCCCGTGTCCTCTGGGCAGGCGTAAATGGTGATTTAACTCAATTTGTGAGTTTTAGCGCTGATCTAAAAAACTTTACTTCAAGCATTTCTATTGCAACAGATGATAAACCATTTTCAGCTCATATTACGCTTGGTAGGATAAATGAAGCTAATGTGGGTAGGGAGTTGATTTCCAAAATGAACGCCTTAACAAAATATGAAGCTGGCAGCTTTATGACAAATTGCATTCTTTTAATGCAGAGTGCTCTTGCGCCAGAAGGTCCAACTTATCATCCAATTGCTGAATTTAAAATTGCGTAAATTGCTTTCCTATGAAGCGAAACAACGGATTTAATGAATTTAAGCATGGCGGGAACGTGTGGGAGGTAAGTCGTGCCACAAAAACGCCAATCGCAGAGCTTATAGATTTTAGTGCCAGCATAAATCCATTGGGGTTCGTTGATGGGTTGCGTCCTGCAATGAGTAAAGCCATTGAGACGCTCATCCACTATCCTGATGCAACTTGCAGCCAATTGCTTGAAGCTGTTGCTGGAAGGCATAATGTAAAGCCAACAAATGTGATTATAGGAAATGGCGCAACGGAATTTATTCATTTTTTGCCTGATATTATCAGACCTATTCGAACCTATGTTTTTGTGCCATCTTATTCTGATTATGAAAGGACAAGTTTGCTCAAAAGAATTCCAATAAAATTTTTTGAAGCTAAAGAAGAAGATTCTTTTATTCCTGATTTAGCTTTAGCTTCCAATGAGTTGCGTTCGGGGGATATGTGTTTTATTGGTAATCCAAATAATCCAACAGGCGTGTTGTTGAAAGCAAAAGAGATAATGCAACTAGTCAGGATGCGGCAAGATGTTGTTTTTGTGGTGGATGAGTCGTTTATGGATTTTGTTGAAGAATCGCAGAGCGTAATTGGTTATATTGCGAGCAATCTGATTGTTATAAAATCTATGACAAAATTTTACGCTTTGCCCGGATTGAGGCTTGGCGCAATGTTTGCAGATAAAAGCATAATTCAAAAGGCGAGGGTGTTATTGCCGATGTGGTCTGTGAACACTATGGCGCAGGTGTCAGGATTAGTTTCTTTAAAAGATAAAGCTTATGAGGAGAAAACTCGCAGCTTCCTTGGAGCCGAACGGAGACGTGTTCTTGATGAATTAAGCAAAATTAAGCAGTTAAAAGTTTATAGTTCTGCTGCAAACTTTCTGCTCTTAAGGATAGAAAGCGGTTTAACAGCGACGGAACTTGCTCAAAAACTGTTAGAAAAGCGCATTCTAATTAGAGATTGCTCAAATTTTAGAGGACTTAATGAAAAATATTTTAGGATAGCCATTAAGGATACTGAAGCGAATGATGTTTTAATAAAAGCGTTGTTTGATATTTTTTGCAAAAAGAGCGTTAAGCCAATGGCTACAAAAAGAGCAATAAAAACGTTAATGATACAGGGCGTTTCATCAAATGCAGGCAAGAGCGTGATGGTGGCTGCGCTTTGCAGAATTTTTGCAAGGTGGGGGTTGAAAGTTGCACCATTTAAGGCGCAAAATATGGCTTTAAATTCTTTCGTTACCAGGGCTGGCGAGGAAATTGGAAGAGCACAGGCGATGCAGGCTTTTGCGGCAAAAGTCGAGCCAGATGCAAGGATGAACCCCATTTTGCTTAAACCATCATCAGATAGGGGCAGTCAGGTTATTGTTAAAGGTTATCCAATAGGAATGATGAAGGTAAAAGAATACATCAAATATAAGCCGAAGGCTTTTGAGATAATAAAGGAGTGTTTTGATGATCTTACTAAAGAATACGATTATATTATTTTGGAGGGGGCAGGTAGCCCAGCGGAAGTAAATTTAAAAGCTCACGATATAGTAAATATGAGAATGGCAGAGTATGCCAGAGCACCAGTTTTGCTGGTGGGGGATATTGATAGAGGTGGCGTTTTTGCTTCTTTTATAGGCACATTAGAGACTATGGCTGAATGGGAGCGCAGGCTGGTTGCAGGTTTTATTGTTAATAAGTTTAGGGGAGATGCTTCTTTATTAAAGGATGCCTTTCGGTATGTTGAGGATTTTTGCGGTAAATCAGTGTTTGGTGTAATTCCCTTTATTCACGATCTTGAACTGCCAGAAGAAGATTCTGTTTCCTTAAAAGAATATGGGTTTCTTAAGTTGGAGAATGCGGATTCTAAAGAAAGCAAAGTTAAAGTTGTTGTAATAGATTTGCCGCATATTTCTAATTTCACAGATTTTGATCCTTTTAAAGGCGAGCCTGATGTTGAGTTGGTTCTAGCAAGGAGAGTTGCTGATCTGGCTAATGCCGATGCTATTATTTTGCCCGGCAGCAAAAATACGGTTGCTGATTTGAAATATTTGGAAAGAATAGGGATAGCAGATCGCATATTACAAGTGGCATTTAAAGGCAAGTGTGTTGTTGTAGGGATATGTGGCGGATTGCAAATGCTTGGCAAAGAAATATGCGATGCTGCCAATATAGAGGCTTCGCGTAAGTGCATTAAGGCTTTACAGCTATTGCCGATTTCTACTTTTATGCAGAAAGAAAAAATTTTAACTCAGGTTTCTGCAATTCATTTGCCTTCCGGTCTAAAGGTAGGTGGCTATGAAATTCATCATGGTAAATCTGATTTTAAAATGTGTGAGCCGCTTTTTGTAAAAGATAATGGTGAAATAATAGGTGGAAAAAGTCAAAATGGGAAAATTTGGGGCACTTATCTGCATGGTGTGTTTGATGACGATCGTTTTAGGAGATATTTTATTGATGAGCTACGTAAGAACACTGGCTTACAGCCATTAGGAAAAGTTTGTTATCACTTTAATAGCGATAGAGCTTTTGATAGGTTAGCAGACATTTTTGAGAGAAACATTGATATGAAACGGCTAAAAGGCTTGTTGTGCCTTTAGCACACAAAAATATAGTTCAATTTTTTTATCTAAAAATTTCTCAAACTGCAGTCGCTGTTGTTTGAGCAACTCTTTGAACGCCAGCTTTTCTTAAGAAAGTTTCCACACCCCATTCATCCCATTCAGGCTGGACTCCTATTCCCTTAAGATCTGAATATCTTGTTGCTATGAAACCCCCATTTTTCCTACCAAATAGATCACACATTTCTTCTGCAGATTTTTCTATAAGTTGTTTATTGCCTGTTGGCAGGATTCTTTGAATATCAACGGGAGACATTAAGCACACCCTAAGCTCTTTTAGCCTTTTTGCAAGCCGTCCAATTCCATAAAGCGCTGGCTGATCAAATTGAAAGACATTCACTCCGCTTTCGGCAAGATCACCAAGTATTTCCCAGTTATATCCGCAGGAATGCATAAACACATCAAGCCCGTGTTGGTGAGCGGTGCCGCAAAGACGTTTAAAAAGCGGTTTAAAGATTTCTCTAAACATATCAGGATGGATCAGAGTTCTATCTTGAATGCCCCAATCTTCGCAGAAAAATATGCCATGAGCCCCTGCTTTTGATGCTTTAATTATAATGTTTTCCAACAGGTCTGTTATGATGGCGTGTAGCTTATCTATGTTCTCTCGCTCCAGTACTAGATCTTGAAAATATATTTCCATCTTTCGCAGATATCTGCATATACTAAAAGGGAACCCGATGATGAAAAAGAGATGATATTTTTCTTTGTCGTTTTGGTAAGTTTTTTGGGCAGCTTCATAAACTTTATCGTTTAAAAGATCAGGCACCTTAAATGAAGCAAACTGGCTCAAATCTTCTATTGCTGGCTTAAAAATTTCACCACCAACACTCATTCCTTCTATGCGATGCCAGATGTTTCCCCATATATCATCATAAAACTCAAAATTTTTTTCTTTCCAACGCTTTTGTGTATAAATGACTTGTGTATCCAAGCCAGACCATAGAAAATCAGAAAACGCTTTGTCTCCCAGATTAAGCGCTATACGTGGCGGATTTTGTAAAAGAACATTGCGTTTAACTATTTCATAAGAATTCATTTCTCTTTTTTCTCCTTTTAGTTTAAAAAAACGAACAATAACCCAGCCTCAATCGTACAACAAAAGATGAGACATAAGGTAGAATTTTCATAGAATATTGTCAAGATCCTGTTTTGAGAGTGGTTGGAACAGGGATGGTACATGATATCCCTTTTGATTCATTTGAATTAGTTGATTCAATATGTATTGGGATAGTTTCTACAGGAACTTATGTCTTCAATAAAACGCTTTATAAAAAACAAATCGTCTCTACTCAAACAAAAAAGAGCCAGTTGCATTATTAAAGTCGATATTTTTTTCTTGTTGTTAGCAAGAACAAGTATCCGGTGATTGCCGAAAAAAGCGTGCCAGTGAGTATGCCTAATCTATCAAGTCCAAGGAATTCTGTTGCACCTTCCTCAAAAGCCAGTGATGCAATAAACATACTCATAGTAAATCCTATTCCGCAAAAAATTGCCATTCCATAGAACTGTTTCCACGTTATGTCGTTTGGTATGGTTGCTATTTTTGTTTTCACAGCTACATAAGCAAAACAGAAAACTCCTAATTGTTTACCTAAAAACAATCCAAATATAATGCCAAGTGGTATAGGATGTAAAATGTTTTTGAGAGATATATCCTTTAAAAATATCCCTGAATTTGCGAAAGCAAATAAGGGCAAAATCATAAAATAGACCCATGGTCTCAATATCGTTTCAAGATGATGAAGCAGAGAAAATGGGGCTTGAGAATAATTGCCGTCTTTTGATGATTTTAGTGGGATGAACATTGCCGTGATTACACCTGCAAGGGTTGAGTGCAGACCAGATTTAAGCACAGTAAGCCAGAGTATTACACCAGTTATGATATAGGGTGCAACTCCCGAATAGTTTAATAAAGCTAAAACAAGAACCAGAATGCCACTAATAATGAATGCAATTAAAGAGAGTTCTGATGTGTAAAACAGTGCTATAATGATTATGGCGCCCAGATCATCAAAAATCGCTATTGCCAATAGAAGCGATTTTAATGCCGATGGCACATTTCTGCCTAATAAACTCATAATGCTTAATGCAAATGCTATATCTGTTGCTGTAGGGATTGCCCAGCCAGTCATGGCTTTAGGATCATTATGATTAAAAAGTGTGTAGAAACAAGCAGGTACTATCATTCCACCAAAAGCTGCGATACCCGGCAAAATTGCCTTCTGATAAGTTGAGAGGTGTCCTTCAATAAATTCACGCTTCAATTCCAGTCCAACAAGCAGAAAAAATATCGCCATCAATCCATCATTAATCCATAACAATATCGGTTTCACCAGAGAAAACTTATCTATCTTTATTTCAATATTAACTTTAAGGAGGGCATCGTAAATGGATGCAAGATGTGAGTTCGCTAAAATAAGCGCAAAGAATGTGGCAATGATAAGCAGATATCCACTTCCAGTCTCTCCAGAAAAATACTTTTCGCTGATTTTTTTTAAGGTATTTATAAGTGTTCTTAAGCGGCACATAACGGTTTCTCTAAATGGCATTTTATCAATGCGTTATCAAGCAAAATCAGCGGAAAAAAGATCTTTAAAAAGTATTTATATTTAACTTCAGCTGTTTGATAGCTTTTATGGGGAACTGCACGTTTAAATCATACTTGCAATATAATCGATGGCTTCCTTGGTACACTGTAAAGGGGAATCGTGATTGTCTAATGGAATTTCTCTATAGCAAAAGATCGGATTGTTATAAATAGCCCCTACAAGTTGTCTACTTTGTGAGACAGGTATTATCAAATCTTTTGTGCCGTGAGCTATAAAGACAGGCATATTCAATTTGTGAACGTTTAACAATGCCGAGTGCTTTTTATAAACTTCTGGCATAGTTTCTGGTGTGCCTTTATATGCAGAGAATATGGCATCTCTTATATCAGCAATTATCGAATTTGTATCTTTGTGTTCTTTACACCAGTTCAGATACGAAACAAGGTCGGTTGCAGGGCAGAGTGCAACCACTCCAGCAACATCTTCTGGATGAAGCACTGCGTAGATCAAATTGGATGTTCCACCCATAGAGCCTGATGCAAAAACAAATTTTTCAACATCCCATCTCTGTCGTACAAAAGTAAGGAGTTCTTTTAAATCAGAAGAAGCATCTGGCGACATCCAGCCATTGTCTCTTAAATTTGGCGTGATAATTCCCCATTTTCTTTCGCAAAAAAGTGGCAACCAACCATTTCTAACATCGGGGCGCCTGAACAATTGATCTCCATTTGAGCCGTGCCCATGAATTACAACAACCCATATTCTTGAATCAAAAGGCAAAGCGAGTGCCCAGTCTGAAAAATTATCAATTTTTGAATTATAGCTTATTTTTAATAGTCCATCAGGGAACCACTTTCGTTGTATTGAGAAACATTAAAAAGTTGAGCATTCATATCATTCTATTCCTTGATATAAACTGATGGCTCAACAGCCTTAAAATTGCTTAACAATCCTGATAGACTTTCGGCGTGACCAACCATAAGGTATCCGCCTTTTTTGAGCAATCTTTCGCACTCTGTAAGCAGCTTTGTCCTTGTTGGATTATCAAAATAGATCATTACATTTCTGCAAAAGATCACATCAAAAGGACCCTTCATAGGAAAAGGAATTTCTATAAGGTTCAATCTTGCAAAAGTAATCATACGTTTCAACTCATCCCGGACGGTATAAAATGTGCCATTTTCAGTGCGTTCTTTAATAAAATAGGTGCTTAAAATTTTTTGAGGAATGTTTTCAACATCTCTTTCTTCATATCTGCCGGTTTTTGCCTCTGCAAGGACTTTTGTTGAGATATCTGTGGCAAGAATTTTAACATCTTTTAAATTGGGAATGGCTTCTTTAATTGTTATGGCTATTGAGTATGGCTCTTCGCCACTGGAAGAAGCTGCACACCATATTCTTAATCTATCAAGTCCTTCTTCTTCCCATTGTAATAGGATATTTTTTAAGAGGATAAAATGCTGATTCTCTCTGAAAAAATTGGTAACATTTGTGGAAATTACATCAAGCAGTTGGACGATTTCGTCGCCATCTTCATCGTTTTCTATTAGTTTAAGATATTCTTTAAAATCAGTTAAGCCCAATTTGCGCATACGTTTACCTATGCGTGCCTGCATCAATGCCTCTTTTTTTTCTCCAAGCACAATCCCTGCCTTATTGTAAATGATTTCAGAAAATTTTTTTAAAGTTTTTGCGTCAAAAGTCGATGGGTCATACATACTGCTTTTACCTCATCTGCAATACTTGCTTTACAATTTTTTTGAAAGGATATATATTATGAATGTTATTTTTAGCTTTTGCCTATTTAGATAATCAACTTATGAGTCAATTAAAAGCAAAAATTAAGAAAATTGTCAACTATCGTAATCTAATACGGCTGGAAGATTGCGAATTGCTTTCTGAAGTGGAAATAGATAATTTTTCTTTCAAGATAACATTGAGCCCGATTCATGAAGGCGGATGCATCTTGTGGTTTAGAGACAGGTTCATAACTCAATTTTATTGCGCTCTTGGGCGTTTTTCGCACTTTGATAAAAGGGATGTTTTAACTTTTATTGTAAAATATACAACCTCACCCGAATTAAGAGAGGAAATATCAAAGCGTCAGTTCTTATGCAGATTGGACCATTTACCCCCATACTATTTTAAAAAATTTGAGCATATGACGGATAGAGAAAAAGAACTTGCGTTTATGGAATTATATGATCTGGATTCTATGATTGTGGATAAGGAAAAGTTAGCGGTTAGGCGAAGGCTGATGGCAAAGAAGTTTCATCCCGATAGAGGCGGTGATCCAAAAGCAATGATGATAATCAATGAAGCATATGAATTTTTGGTGCAGCGTGTCTCTTCTAAAAAAGTAAATTAAGAAACCAATGAGGAAAAAATCTGATAGTGCCCTTCATCCTGTAAGGATAGGTTTTGTATTTAATCATGGCATAATAGTTGGTGGTGGGGAGATAAGTTTTCTGGATTTAATTTGCGGATTGGATAGGACGCAGTGGCATCCTGTGGTATGGGTGCCAGAAGCGGCTGAAATAAAAAGGAAGCTAGAAGAAAGAGCAATTGAAAATTATATAATGTCGTTTCCTGCCATTCGTGATATTTCTTTTGTTGGATTTATTAAAGAGATACTTCGGATTAGAAGAGAGTTTCTTAATCAGAAGATAGCGCTTGTTCATATTAATGGAGCCAGAGCAATGCTTTATGCGGGATTTGCCGCAAAGCTGGCTGGCATTCCTGTCGTGTGGCACGTAAGGGTGTTGGAGAGAGATGGCTGGCTTGATAGAATAAGAGGCTGCTTCGCTTCCATTGTAATTGCCAATTCAAAAGCTGTTGCAAACTCCCTTAAACCATACATAGGCAATAGGCCTTGCAACGTTGTGTATAATGGCATTAGATTAGCAGATTGGCAGCAAGCAAAACCGATAGATCTCCATAACAAATTTGGAGTTTCTTCTGTTGCACTAGTGATACTCTATGTTGGTAGATTAAGCAGATGGAAAGCTGTTCATGTTTTGGTAGATGCTTGCGCAAAGTTGTATGGTAAAACAAATCCATTTTTGCTTTTGATAGTTGGGCAGCCAGATAAAGATGATCCAGATTATATGGAAATTTTAAAAAATAAAGTTGCTCAACAAGGTCTAAAAGAAATAACTGTTTTTGCCGGCTGGCAGGATGATATTCCATCTATAATGAAGGCTTCTTCAGTGTTGGTGCTGCCATCAGAGAACGAACCTTTTGGCAGGGTTATCATAGAAGCATGGGCAGCAGAGTTGCCTGTTATTGCTACAAGAGGGGGCGGAGCCGCAGAGCTTATAACTGATAATCACGATGGCTTGCTTTTTGAGATCGGCAATGTTGAACAACTTGTTGAAAAGCTAAAACTTTTCTTTACTAGTAGGGATATCCTCTCACTTTTACGAGAAAATGGCAGGAAGAGAGCATTGGAGTTTTCTCTAGAAAAGCATATAGAGAATGTTTCTTTGATATACCAAAAGGTTTTGAAACAAAATGTTTGATTTTATAAAAAAAATAGTTGGCAGACCAGAATCGTTGCGACGCCGTACCTTTATTGCTGGAAACTATTCATTTGGAACAGCGCTTGTCAATGGCATCACTGAGTTCATAAGAACAGCCATTTTCGCCAGAATCCTTTCTCCTTATGATTACGGGCTTATGGCGATAGCATCAATAGGAATAACCTTTTTAGAGTCATTTTCAACTCTTGGCATTGAAGTTCAAATATTGAAAGAAAAAGAAGATGTTGAAAAGAAACTTGCTGCTTATTGGACTGTTAAGGCTATGCGTGGGATACTTCTGGCGTTTTTGGCGTGCGTATTGTGTTATCCTCTTGCCCGATATTATCAGCAGCCAGAAATAGTTTTAGTGATGCAAATAATGAGTGTGGGGTTCTTGTTGCGTGGCTTTGCAGGATTCGGCGTGGAGATGTCTCAGAGGCAGCTTAACTTTAAAAACATTTTTTTTACAAATTCTATATCCTCTTTCTTGATATTAGCTTTTTCTCTTGTTGCGTTGTATGTGATTAAAGATTACTGGGCAATCGTGGCTTATCAATTATTTGTTGCTCAATCTGTGATTGTAATTTCATTTATTCTTTACCGATGGAAACCTAAATTGGCTTTTGATAGGAGCGTTTTTAAAGATTGTATGATCTTTGGAAGCTCAATAATAATAATCAACATATTAAACTACTTTTTTTATAATTACGATAAAGCTGTGCTTGGAAAATTAACCACGCTTGATGTGCTTGGCTATTATGTAAGAGGCTATTTTCTTGCGATGCTGCCAGCAACTCATCTGGCAAATACTATAGCTCAGGTTATTTTCCCTGTTTTAAGAGAAGCTGCAAACGATAAAGTTAGGTTAAGAACCATCTACTATAAGTTTTTTGTGGTGCTTACAATATGTTTCGGAGGGATCGGGATAGTTATGGCAGTTTTAGCAAAACCTATTGTGCTTATAATTTATGGGGAAAAGTGGCTTGAGCTGATCCCTGTCTTCAGAGTTTTGCTGGTATGTGGTGTCTTGAAATCTATATCTATTATTTTTTCTCCTATCTTTTTCATCTTTAATAAGCCGTGGCTCATTACGCTATCTACCATAATTACCACTGTTGCGTTACTGTGCCTGGCAGTTCCTCTCTCAAAAGTATATGGCATGATAGGTACTGGCTTTGCAGTGGTAATTGCTTTTTTGTTTGCATTTGTTTTTAGCGCAATTGCCGCTCAAATGGTGATGACTAGAAGATGAAAAAATATTTTATAGCTAATAATTTTAAATTTGCAGTGTGCGGGATAATAGCATTTTATGTGGCTGTAAGTTTGTTTTATTCAGATTTTATAATAGATGATGCATATATATCTTTCAGATATGCCTCAAATCTAATAAAAGGCGAAGGGTTAACATTTAACAGAGGAGAATATATTGAAGGTTTTTCTAATTTTTTGTGGGTGCTGCTTATGGCTTTTGTGTGTAAGATGGGGCTGAATCTTATTATATTTTCGAAAGTTTGTAGTTTGATATTAGGAGGG
>CAZBHO010000003.1:76654-76907 GCA_964491945.1 uncultured Verrucomicrobiota bacterium
TTAATAGCAGTTTTTTCCAGAAAACAAAAAAATGCTATGTATGACATACCCATACTGCAGGGCTTGCTTGTTTTAGTCTCTACTCCTTCCTTTTTAATGTGGACTTATGGTGGACTGGAAACAATGGCTTTTGCCTGTGCAGTTGTTTTAGGCACGCTTTTGTTATTAAAAGAAGAAGAGCGAGATTATTGGGTGGCTAGTTCACTATGTTGGAGTATGGTTGCTTTGCTACGGCCAGAAGGCATCGGATTAG
>CAZBHO010000003.1:76922-81781 GCA_964491945.1 uncultured Verrucomicrobiota bacterium
GTTTACAGAGTATTGTTTTTTTTATTTACTAAAGAGCGACATAAAATATATAAAACTTTATTTTGGGCAGGAGTAATAACAGCAATATATTCTACTTTTATATGTTGGCGATATTTATATTATGGAGCGCTTCTCCCCAACACCTTTGCTGCCAAAACAGGAGATATCTTCCATCAGTTATATAGCGGCATTAGATATGTGCTTCAATTTATACTTGGTGATAGTGGATATTTTATGGTGATAATCATGTTTCTTGCGGCATTTTATTTAATGCTCAAAAAAAAATTACTAGTTCAGTACCAGCAATTTTTATTGATAGCTATGCTGGTTGGTGGGTACTGCTGCTTCATTGTGATAGTTGGTGGCGACTGGATGCCTGGCTACAGATTTATCGCACACATCATTCCGCTTGTTGCTTTGTTATGGATTTATGCAGGTGTGTTTTTGTTCGCTTATTTTGATAGTAGTTCATTAAAAGAAAAGTATTTGCATAAAACCCGCTTGTTTTCATGGGGGATGGTTATTCTTTGTGTTATTTTTAATATGATGTTTTTCAAGCACTCGCTTTCTCTTGCAAACCGAATTGCGGAAAACACTCGCCTTCATTCTAAGGTTGCTATTGAACTTAAAAAGATTTTTCCTTCAACTGCCAAGATAGCCGTTACAGATGCAGGTGTGTATCCATTCTATACCGGTTTTTATACAATAGATATGGTTGGACTATTGGATAAACATATTGCAAGTTTGCCTGGGGGGCTTCATCAGAAATTTGATCTTAATTATGTGCTTGAGCAAAAACCTGATTTGATTCAGACACATTTACAATCCACTTTTCCGTTGGATGTTGATACAAATTCCTTAAGACAAATTTCCTCGTCATACAGCTATCCTGTATTCTTTGTTCTTAATCCTGCTCAACAATCTATGCTCTCAAATTATGCCTGCTGGCGAGGTGATAAAGAATTATATTCCAGCCGGCGCTTCTGGAATGAGTATGCGCCTTTTTTAATTGTTAAAGCGAAGGGCAATAGTTATAGTTTATTATTTGCAAGAAAAGATTGGGAAATAGAGAAATGAAGATTCTATTTATAGCTCCTGATAGCATCTTTCCTGTTGTTAGCGGTGGAAGATATAGAATGGCTGGATTATATAATGCATTTCGCACGTTTGCAGAATTGTACTGCTGCTGTGTAACTAATAATTCGCTGGCAGAAACAATCTCAAAATGCCAACAACATAATGTGCGTTTTTATCATATTCAAAAGCCTCAAGAAAGTAGATTAAGCGTTTGGCAGGATCGTTTTGTTGCCCTTTTTTCCTTGAATAATCTTTTGCTTAACGAAGAAATAGCTGATGAGCTTGCTAAAATAATTCAATCGGTGGAACCTCATTTAATCTGGCTTGAAACGCCATACCTTTTGCGAACATTGCTTGCTATACATTTCAATACGCCTCTTGTGGTGGATTATTGGGGGACGGCTATTGGAATAAAAAGAGAAATGCAAGCAGCAGCGTTTCCTAAAAAAATATGGCAATTTTTGCGCTATTTGCCTGCTTATAACGCAGAATGCAGATATGCAAAAAGAGCTTCTGCTATTGCCACCGTATCAGAAGATGATGCAGATTATTTTTATAAACTAACACAGCATCCTTGCATTTTCCCTGTGCCTCTTACTATTCTATCCGCAGATGAAAAGTTGCCTGATATTCAACCGATAAAAAATCGCATGATAATGACAGGAGACTTATCTTATCGTCCTAACGTGGATGCTGCAATCTTCTTTGTGGAGAAGATTTTTCCGATTGTTAAACAAGAAATTCAGGATGCAGAAGTTTTATTTGTAGGTAGGAATCCATCAGAAGATGTATTTAACTTAACCAAAAAAGAAGGAATCAGAGTGATAGGTGATGTGCCATCTTTAAAGGAATATATTCTACAATCAATGTGTTATATTTTGCCAATGCGGTTAGGCTCTGGAATTCGTTCAAAATTGCTTGAAGTATTTCCTTTGGAGCGTCCAATTGTTTCTACAACAATTGGTATGGAAGGTTTTAAGATGAAGCCCGGCAAAGATTTTATACTGGCTGATACGCCACATGAGTTTGCTGCAGCTGTTATTAACCTTCTAAAAAATGAACGATTGCAGAAAGAGCTGGCTTCAAATGCAAAAGAGCAGGCATTAAAACTTTACTCGCAAGAGGCAACTATAGAATTATTAGAAAATTGTGTGAAAAAATTATTAAAACAGTAATTGAATTTTATGGAAAGAAGAGAAATCAACCATGCTTGTTCTATCTGTCATTATGGAAATTTCACTGTGTGGACAAAGGCAAGTGACTATAATTACCATAATCCAGGAGAGTTTATTTACTACAAATGCAAAATCTGCCAATCACTTTGGCAAGATTATACCAAGCTGCCAGCCGATCTTACTTCTTATTATCCAGCCACATATGCTTTGCCTTCACAGAATGAAAGTATAGAAAGGCTGTTAACAAATCCAGTTCATAAACATAGAAGTTCCTTTATAGAAAAAGTTTTACCACAGAAAGGGAAACTGCTGGATATAGGATGTGGACGAGGAATTTTTCTGGAATATATGAGGAGGAAAGGATGGGAAGTTTGTGGGATAGAACCATCATCCTCTCACGTTGAACTCGTTAGAACGATGGGAATATCTGTGGTCCATGATCTATGGCCATCTGAAAAAATGAAAGGTGAAAAGTTTGATGCAATAACTATGATTCACGTGTTAGAGCATTTTACAGCACCAGATAAAGCCATTATTGCTGCCTACGATGCGTTGAAAGAAAATGGCATTCTTTTTATTGAGACACCAAATGCTGAAAGCATCCCAGCACTTATATTTAGACGATACTGGGTAACTCTTGATGCACCACGACACATTACTATATTCTCCAAAGCTTCTATTAGATGTTTACTCAAAAAATGGGATATTATATCATTAAACACTTATTCACCTTCTACAATGGAATATACAGAAAGCATACGGTTAATGTTAAGAGAAAAGAAAATGAGATCTTACGCTCACGCACCACAAACAATTGAACAAAAGACGAACAATATCAATACGTCAACTTTTCAGACATTGCAGAAAAAACAGTATCTGGTTTCTTTATTGCATAAAATTGAGCAATCAGCATTTAAAACAGTAAATTTTGTGTCTGATATTTTGGATGCAGGCTGTAACCTGATTATATTAGCAAGAAAAAAATGATAATATGAAAAAAAATTTTACAATAGATGCCACTCCGCTCCTATTTCGGGGAGGCATAACCAATTGCGTGCGCTTTTTGATACAACGCATTATACAAACCATGCTCCCTGACTATGAGCTACAATTGTTGTTTCGTCTTTCTCTTTTTCAAAGAAAAAGCGCTTTTCTTGCTTTAGATCTGCGCGATTTTACAAAACATTCGCATATTATTACTACTAACCTGCCAGATCGTTTGCTTAAACTCTGCTGGCAGCACAAAATTCCTTTAAACTGCCGCTTTTCAAAACAAAATAGAAATTTCTTTCTGGCTTCTCAGGAAGAACTTGTTCCGTATTTCAGGAATAATAAAGCAGATGTTATATGGCAGGTTTATGATCTGAATTTTTTAAAGATACCACAGTTTTTTAATGTTGATACGGTACAGTATCGTTCTTTTCTGCTAAATAATGCAAGACGTTCTTCTTTTATTATTGCTATTTCTCAAAACACCAAACGAGATGTTGTTCAGGAATTAAACTTTCCTGCAGAAAGAATTGCAATGATACCGCCTTTTGTCCCTCAAAAAAACGACGACAATATAGGAACATTCTCATTTCATGTGTCAGCCAGACCTTATGTTGTGTATATTGGTAGCCTTGCCAGGAACAAAAATGTAGATGGACTTATGAGAATTTTTGCAAAATGTGTACATAATTATAAACTGGATATTGACCTTGTGCTTATTGGAAAAGATTTCTGTGGCAGAGATTTTTGGGTTACCATGGCGGAATCGCTTGGCATTAAAGATAGAATACATATTAAACACATTGTTTCAGAAATAGAAAAAAATTTTATTTTAAGACATGCGAAGATGCTCTGGCAATTTTCATGGTATGAGGGATTTGGTATCCCGGTGCTTGAAGCCGCCGTTTATGGAGTGCCTGTTTTATATTCAAATAGGGGGGCTCTCCCTGAAATAATAAGTAATCCTGAACAGGAAATAGATCCTGCCAATGAGGATGAAGCTTCCGAAAAAGCAGCTTATGCCTTGAAAATGGAAAGTTTACTTCAAAAATGGCAAGAAATAGGATTTAAACGTGCAAAATATTTTAGTGATCATAACAACTTTATGCCAGCATTCTGGAAGCTACTGGGATAGAAAATGTCCCTATATGATTGTATTTTTCCCTTCAATAAGAATTTAGTAGACGATTGCGCTGACGAATTTCTGGAACATCAGAAAAAAGCTTCACGATAAGAGTACTAGAAAAAACGCAGTAGAAAGATTAAAAAAGAAAGTATACTGCTCCTCTTAAAATCAGGGCAAAAGAATAGTGGAGAAAAATATGGTAGTTTTGGTATTGGTTTGTTTATTTTGCGGGCTTTAATCAGTATGTTTTTTTTAGAAAGCAGTAGTATTATTACAAAAACACATAGGGCAGTAGAAGAAAACTCAATATAGTACTTGAAAGGCTTTAAATACAGAAACATTATGGTAGATATTTGTAATGAGCTTGAGAATAGTCAATCACAGGATACTATAAGTAGTAAGATTTTTTTTAGAGTATCTTAAGCGTGGATTAGATAATGGTAATACATTAGAAAAGAAGAGGCTTCTTCTTGAGAATGAACGGCTTAAGA
>CAZBHO010000004.1:0-49511 GCA_964491945.1 uncultured Verrucomicrobiota bacterium
CCATTGTAGCACGTGTGCAGCCCAGGGCATAAAGGCCATACTGACTTGACGTCATCCCCACCTTCCTCCTGCTTGATACAGGCAGTCTGTTTAGAGTGCTTCCAGACTTTCGTCTGAAGTGGCAACTAAACACAAGGGTTGCGTTCGTTGCGGGACTTAACCCAACACCTCACGGCACGAACTGACGACAGCCATGCAGCACCTGTGCTGGCTCCCTTGCGGGTCGTTACCCTTTCAGGCTCCTACCACCAGCATGTCAAGCCCTGGTAAGGTTCTTCGCGTTGCATCGAATTAAGCCACATGCTCCTCCGCTTGTGCGGGCCCCCGTCAATTTCTTTGAGTTTTAACCTTGCGGCCGTACTCCCCAGGCGGTACACTTATCGTGTTAACTGCGGCACGGAAGGGGTCAAGCCTCCCACACCAAGTGTACACCGTTTAAGGCTAGGACTACCAGGGTATCTAATCCTGTTTGCTCCCCTAGCTTTCGTGCATCAGCGTCAGTATCGTTCTAGAGAGTCGCCTTCGCCACCGGTGTTCCTCTCGATATCTACGCATTTCACCGCTACACCGAGAATTCCACTCTCCTCTCCCGTACTCTAGCTGTGTAGTTTCGAATGCAGTTCCACCGTTGAGCGGTGGGATTTCACATCCGACACACACAGCCGCCTACGCACCCTTTACGCCCAGTAAATCCGAACAACGCTAGCCACCTCTGTATCACCGCGGCTGCTGGCACAGAGTTAGCCGTGGCTTCCTCTTTCGGTACCATCAAAATGCAAGGGGTATTAGCCCTCGCACTCTTGTTCCCGAACGACAGGAGTTTACAACCCGAAGGCCTTCATCCTCCACGCAGCGTCGCTCTGTCAGGCTTGCGCCCATTGCAGAAGATCCTCGACTGCAGCCTCCCGTAGGAGTCTGGGCAGTGTCTCAGTCCCAGTGTGGCTGACCATCCTCTCAGACCAGCTACCCGTCATAGCCTTGGTGGGCCGTTACCTCACCAACAAGCTGATAGGCCGCGAGCCCCTCTCCAGACGCCAGGCCTTGCGGTCCCCGGCTTTAAATAATCCCGCATGCACGGGACGATCACATCAGGTATTAGCCCGTCTTTCGACAGGTTATTCCCAATCTGAAGGCAGGTTGCTCACGTGTTACGCACCCTTTCGCCACTGTCCTCTCCGAATACTCACCTTGCGGCTTGTATCCAAAGATTCTCGTTCGACTTGCATGCCTCATCCACGCTGCCAGCGTTCGTTCTGAGCCAGAATCAAACTCTCCAACAAGAAAACTCAAAGCTCATCCAAATGTAAACATCGGATGAACTTTTTCTTTCCAACACAATGGAGTTTTAAGCTTGGAACTTATCTTACCTGTTCCGACTCGAAGTGCATTTGGCAAATGATTCTATTTTCAAAGAACGATAAAAAAAGCACGCAGCAAATAAGCAATTTGTTTGCATAAATGTGCAGTGCTATAAACTCAAGAACAATCGCTTTTATTTCTAAAGCGTCTACCAAACTATCAAAATCTTTTTTGTTGTCAATATCTTTTTTAATTTTTTTTAGACAACAAAAATTCTTTTGTTTGGTAAAGAACAAAGAGGGGGCACATCCTATAAAGAAAAAAATATATGTCAACATCTTTTTAAAAAAAAATTAATTTTTTTATTAGCAATCCGCAATCACAATAAAAAACTGCTCTGCAAAAAGGAGCATTTGCAAGAAAAAAAGAGGCACGCGAATAAACCGATTGACTTTGATATATAAAAAGCCTACATTTTTTCATCATATAGTGATATATATTTTTTGACGTGATGTTGTATGATAACAGGTGAATAAAAAACACTTAATCTAGAAAGGACATTAAGAACAATGAAAAGAATTTTTCTTTCTGCAATTGTGGCTTTAATTTTATTGCTTACTAATAGTAATGTTAGTCGTGCTCAACAAACAGAGATTTTATCTTGGAATGATTCAAAATTATATGATGGCTCTTTATATGAAAAAACAGTAACGGTAGAATTTGTTGTTGTAAAATCTCATAATTCCGGAAAAGCCTGTTTTCTAAATGCGCATTCTAACTGGAAAAAATATTTTACAGCTGTGATATTTAGATCAGACTTTGATAAATGCCCAAGCAATCCAGAAGAATACTACTATATGAAGAAAGTAAGAGTTAACGGTACGCTTAAGGAGTATAAAGGAAAGCCAGAGATAATTTTAAAATCTCCTTCGCAAATTGAGGTAATCCAATAAAATTGTTTTCTATTATCCACTTTTAAAATCTGTAACAAAATTATTAGCGTGAAATTTACTTTGAGAAATTCCATATTAGATTCTGTTGTTTACAGCGTAGATTTATATTGCAAACTAATTGTTTCTAAAAAGCAACAAGTAAAAAAAGCTTGCAAAAAAATTGCTGTTTGGTAGCGTACAGCTTCCTTTGTGTTCTTGCGCCCATCGTCTATCGGTCAGGACACCAGGTTTTCATCCTGGGAAGAGGAGTTCGACTCTCCTTGGGCGCGCCACTTTTTATTTGGATTAGATGAATTGGCTTAAGATAAAAGATGATGGGGTGTTAGTTAGTGTTTCAATTGTACCTAAATCCTCGCGAAATGAAGTTTGCGGTTTCTATGGTGAGAGTTTGAAGATTAAAATTGCTGCTGCGCCTGAAGATGGAAAAGCCAATAATGAACTCATCTGTTTTCTTGCTGATTTGCTCGGAATAAGCAAACACTGTATAAGTATTCTTTCTGGGCACACCAGCAGGCAGAAAATAATAAAAATCAAAAGAGTGGAATTGCCTTATGTTGAAAAAAAGCTTTGCAAACAATAATTCAAAAGAACAAAATGAAGATAGAACGCTTAGTGCAATAAGGCACTTGCTGTGTTATCCAGAGCAACTGAATATCATTTTAGGTAAAAACAAAACAGCTTGTAAGAGGAGCGCTTCTTTAAGAAAACATCATCAACATTATCATCTTGAAATGTTTATTACTTTAACTGGGGCGCATAGTTATTGGATGGCAAATAAAATTTATAACGTAAAAGCAGGAGATGTTTTTGTGATTTCAGAGGGAGTGGATCATCAACAAGGCTATCCGAAAGAAGCAAAAAAATTTATAGATATATGGTTCATAAGGATGGATAAATATCGGTTCTGTGCACATGAGTGGAATTTTTTAAAGAAAGGCAATACGAGAGGATACACTCCGCGCTATTTTATACTGGAAGGAGCTGCTGTTGAACAATTTGCTTTTGTGTGGGATAAAATTATTACAGAGGGAGAAATGGATGATTTTGCCTTATCACGACTTAAACATAGTATTTGCGGAATGTTGTTTATGTTTGTCGATATGATAGAGAGAACAGCACATCAAAAACAGAATACCCCTGATCATGCTGTAATTATTGCAGAAATTCAGAATTATATTGAAAAGAACATAGCCGCTGATCTTTCTCTAAAAGTGCTTTCTCATATTGCAGGTTTTGATTCGTTTTATTTTCATAAGCTATTTAAAAAACAGACGGGAGAAGCTCTGCATTCTTATGTTAATCGTATTCGTTTTAAAAAAGCATGTAGCTTGCTGGAAAAGGGGCATAGTGCGAAATCAGTTGCTGAAGAACTTGGGATTAGCTCTCCATTCTATTTTTCGCGCTTTTTTAAAAGATTTTCTGGAATGGCTCCTGGCAAATGGCAGACTAGAAAGCTAAAAAAATAGCCAGACTGCCAACTACACATAGATAGATTGCAAATCCAGTGAACTTATGAGTCTGGAAAAATTTTAAACAAAAGTGTATTGCAGCAAGGCTGGTAATAAAGCTAATAAAAAAACCCGTAAGCACAATCAATACGCTGCCAGTTTCTTCTGCGCTTTTAATCATATCTTTAATATTAAACACAATAGCTCCAAAAAGAGCTGGTAGCGCCATTAAAAAAGAAAAGCGTAAAGCTTCTTTTCGCGAATAGCCGCATAAGATGCCAGCGCCTGTTGTCCAGCCTGATCGCGAAGCACCGGGCAAGAGAGCAATAATCTGGAAAACTCCTATAATGAGAGAATGTAAAAAACTGCTCATAGGCTTGTTTGCTTGCTTGCTTTTAAGATCACACAAAAGAAATAAAAGAGCTGTAGCTATCATTGCAAATCCAACAGTTTTTGCGTTGCGCGCTCCTTCAGCTGTTTCGGCAAGAAAATCCTTTAAAAAAGGCGCCATAATTATTACCGGTAAGGTGGCAAGAATTAACAGGAAAGGTAGTCGTAGATGAAATAAGGATTCTTCATCTGTGCTTATTTCCAGCAATAATTTTTTTCTAAAAACGGCTTTATAGCAGATTTTAATTGTGCCAATAATATCTCTATAAAAGTAAAGACATATTGCGCAAAAACTACCAGCATGCAGAATTGTGTCAAAAAGCAGTCCACCATCATCTTTCCAATGAAACAGCTCTCTGATTAATACCAGATGACCAGAACTGCTGACAGGCAAGAACTCTGTAATTCCCTGTAAAATTGCCAGTATAACTGCCTGTAGAAATCCCGTATACATAATGAAAAATTACCAGACTACAGGCACAGGTATGTAGCCAGCTCCTCCGAACACAACTGAAAAGGAAGCCGTACCATCAACAGTACGTAACATCCAAAGCCCCGTAGATTCATTATATACGGCAAGATCATACTTGCCATCACCGTTGAAATCGCCAGAAACAGGAATGAAACCAGCACCACCCCATTCAACATCGTAAGCTAATACGGCAGCTGTTTTTGGTGAATATATGTACCAGCGTCCTGTACTCTGAACGTATAGTGCCAGATCAAAATATCCATCGCCATCATAATCGCCCGGAACAACCGTTGGATTTTCTAGATCATAGCCCCAAACGGTGCCCCACAATGCGTTTGATTTGGTAGCAAGGTTATAAGAATACCATGTCGCAGAATTGAGCCCAAACATCGTAACATCAGAAATTCTATCACCATCATAATCACCTGCAACAGGGCGAAAGCCAATGCCTGTTAAAGATCTGCCCCATACGAGCTTATTGCCTGTTGTTGTAATAATGTACCAGAACCCTTCCGTACGTTCCACTAGAGCGCCGTCGTAGATTTTATCGCCATCAAAATCACCTGCAACAGGCTGATAATTTGGTCCGCCAAAATAAGCGGAAGATATTAGTATTTTGCGCTTATAGAGTGATCCTACTTTCCAGTGTCCAAGAGTTTCATTATAAAGAGCAAGGTCAGCAACTCTATCACCATCGTAGTCGCCTGCTATAGGCAGATAGCCCTGTCCACCCCACACAAAATCATCATAAGCAATTAGAGCCCATCTTCCAAGTGAACCGATGCGCCACGTGCCTGTGTTATAGTTATACAGAGCAAGATCAGTCCACAAATCGCCATCAAAATCGTTGTATACGATATTGGTTGCGCCCGGCACGTTTGAGCCGACAGCTCTTGCTATGTTTTCAGAAAGTATATTTATGTTAAAAGTTTGTGGATGCTGGCTTGAGCCGTAAGGAGAGGCAGCCACTTTATTTGCAGCATAGCTATGTAGTTCCATAAAAGAGTATTCGCTATCATTATTTGTATCGGCAAGAGATGTCTTGCAAGCGTCAATCAAATAACCAGAATATAAACCGTGAGTATTTGGAATTTCTATACTATACTCATCATAAGCACTTGCTGTCATAAATGCGATGTTGTTGCCAAGATCTTTTGGCACAGCCAGTCCACTGCTCTTAAGTTTTGCTGATTTAATTTTGCGGTAGCTCTTCATACAGTTTTCTATAAACACATCCATTGGATGCCTGCCATCTTTAAACATCCCGCCAGAGAAACAAGTATCAAGGATTACAATAACTTTTGTTTCAGTGTTAAATAGGGCAAGATCCGCGCCGAGTTCAGCATCTGTGTAGTTTGCATTATATGTGCAAATATAAACGTCGTAGGTGCCGGGTGTGGTTTGCCCACCATGACTTGAGTGATAATAAACCACCAGATCGCCTGCCTGCATTGTTGAAGCAAGCTGATTGAGAGTGGATTGTATTGCGAATTTTGTTGCCTGACTATCAGTGTAAAGTGTGATGTTTGTTGAGTTCCAGCGGTTAGAAGGATCGGCAAGCATCATTGTGTCCCTAATGCCTCTTGCATCAAGCACGCAAGCGGTTAAATCGCTAAGCCCATATGAAGGTGAATAGTGGTCTATTCCAACTATTAGCGCAGCTCTATTGGCTGAAAGTATGCCTGAACCGGCATAGCCTTCTGCAGTTGGACTAAAATTACTGCTTATTCCATAACTATTTTTAGATTTAACCTTATAGTAATATCGCACGCCAGCTGTTATGTTGGTATCGGAATAGGAAAGCGAAGTGGTATTGCTTAATATGAGCTCAACTGGATTTGTGCCATAGCTCCTATAAAGATGATAATGCGTTGCGCCTTCAGCAGCGCTCCATGTGACTTCTATTTTATTTGTGTATGTGCCTTTTGTTGCTGTTATTGAAGATGGAGCTGGCGGTAAACTTGCCAGACTGGGGCTACCTGCACCAAAAGCAAAATAAAGATTATAAGAAACATCATTTCTATCTTCTGCATCTTTGCATACAACAGTATAAACACCATCTGTTGAAACAGTGATGTTGGTAATTATTGCATTTTCCTGAAATATATCTGTTCCTCTGGCAAGGCGAGTGCCATCTGGCGCAAAAAGTTCAACAACAGGATTAAACGCTGAGTCAGCACTGCTGGCTTCACTCAAAGAAAGATTTATTATATCGCCTGCCACGGCAGTAATGAAGGCAGCGTCAAGGTCACCAGGCACATCAACTTTGCCTTGTTTAGTCTCGCCACTTGTAATGTAGCCAATATCTTGATCAGAACCATATAGGGGAGCTCCTACTCTTATCATAGAAACAGCATATTCACCGCCACCAGATAGAAACGTGTTTAAAACCACGGTATAAATTCCTATGTTCGTTAACGTTGCTGTGATTTCAGCACGGTATTCTGGTGGATAATCGTTTGTAATATAGTTGCCGAATGGATCGTATATCTTTATATCAGGAACCATCGTGACAGTTTTTTGCCCCATCCTCACCTGTACAGTGCATTTATTAGTAACATAAAACATAGCTGCATCAAGATCAGCCCCACAATCAAGTTTGCCTTCAAGATACTCACCGCTTCCAATTAAGCCCACATCAAGGTCTTCCTTGCAAAGAGGCGCATCTGGCATTCTTAAAATAGAAACACTATAAGCGAGGTCATTTGAATAGTTATATAAGCTCAACGGCAACTCACAGAACATCCCATACCAACCGGTATTAGTGATAGAAACTTTTACTTCTCTTTCTCCATACTGATTTGACCAGCCAACAACGAAATAATGATTGCTATGATCTGTTGCCCTATAGTAAAGGCTCATATCAGGTATTTCCGTTCTTAAGGCATCCTCACAAGCAACTCGCATTATCACTGTATCACCCGGCACAGCCCAGAATTCAAATGCATCCGTCATGCTGTTGGTGTTCATTGTCTCCTGATACCACTGCCCTGACTCTATGTTTTTTGCTGAACAGAGCCCAGTAGCAAGCAACACCGCTAAAAGCAAAACAATAAATTTGTTCTTTATAATCATATTATCCTCCATTTCCTCTATACGCTACCATATACCACTAAACAAAGCAATGCAATTTTTTGCTTTCGCTAAGAACAAAAGGTGGAAAAACAGCTACATTTATATATCACAAGAAAAACTCTATATCTAAACAGCTGTTACTGATAGCAATTAAACCTCTAATATGTTTTTTTATTAGATGCTATCTGCTATTTTTCTTAAATTATCATAGCATTTTTTTATACATTTAAGTGGCGGAAAGGCATAGCTTTCCTGCTCAATTATGTACCATTCTGTGTCTCCTATTGAGCTACAAAGTTTGATAAAATCTCTCCAATTTACTTCTCTTTCACCAACAAGAGCCTTATCATTTTTTGAGGAATATTCCTTCGCGTGGATAGTTAATGCCCTTTTGGGATAGCTCTTGATTATCTTGCTAACATCATCGTTTGTTATTCCAGCATGCATGGCATTCCCTACATCAAATTGCATCAGAACTCTTGTATCGGTATTTTGGAAAAACACATCAAACGGTGTTTCATTTCCTTCTTTTTTCTCAAACTCAATATGGTGGTTATGATAACCAACATATAATCCTGCCTTGCCAACCTCATAGGAGATCTGATTAAAAAGTTTTGCAGTTTCAAGCCATTTAGCGTTTGAACTTCTCATTTCTTCAGGTAGTCCCGGCACAATAAGATATTTGTTGCCTAAAATTTGATTAAACTCCACTGTTTTCTTCAGCTCATCACCGAGCAATGTGTTGATTCCAAGATGAGTGCCTGCAACCTTTAGATTTAAGTCATCTAGCATTTTTTTTAGTTCTTGGGGAGATTTATTGTAATACCCCGCAAACTCAATACCATCATAGCCAATTTTAGAAACTTCCTTTAACACCATTTGCAAATCCTTTGCGCAATCCTGCCTTACTGAATAGAGCTACACAGCTATTTTGATCTTCATATGTTTTCTCCTTTTGTTAGTTATTACTTTTTCTGACCATACATCCACGCTTGATAATCGTAACCATATATGCTACCAGACTCAAGCACAAACTAACAAATGCACATTATTAAGCCGGGGCAGACATTCCAAAGTCATAATAATAAGCAGATATTGCATTGATTTTATTGGCAATTTCTTTCATTATCTCATCTGAAACAGGTTTATTAACGCGCATAATAACAAGTGATTGGTTAAGTTTAAGATGATGTGGATTACGCACATCTTCTATATTGATATTATAAGGCGCTAATGTTGAACCTATCTGGCCTAAAACACCCGGTCTATCATCATAGATAAAGAAAACTGTAGGACCTTTTGGCTCAAAATAGAGTTTATCAAAATCATTGATTCTGGAAATCATCATAATGCCTTCTGTGATTGTCCCTCTGACGCTAACGCGCCGCATAACTTCAGTATCCTTGCCACCAACAAGGTCTATGGTTATGGAATTCTCATATTTTTTGTGGGGATCTGTCTGCCTATTTATTGCTTCCAATCCCATTTCTTTAAGATACTGTTGAGCTGCTTTAAAATCCTGAAAATCTATGTTGGCACCGAGTGCTCTAACGATAGGCAGAAGCAGCCAATCGCTATAATTGGCAAGTAAGCCATAGAATGAGGTTTCTATCTTCTTTATTTTTGCTGAAGGACCAAGCAAATGTCTGCAAAGTCTGGTTATATTATAAGTTAGATGCGAATAAGCTTCATCAAGTCCGGGTGGAACTTCTCGGTTGACAATAAAGGACGAGATGCCACGCTCATCCAGTTCTATCAGCTCTTCTGCGGCTCTACGCGCAGCATTTGCATTTGCCTCATAAGTGCTTGCCCCAAGATGTGGCAGCATAATATCAGCAATATCTGCAACGCTCTTCATTCCTTCTTTATCTTCAGGATAAACATCGTTTAAAAACCGCAGATTTTTTGCTTTTTTAAGACGCCTTAATGCTTCTTCATCAATTATGCCTGCTCTGGCGCAGTTAATCAATGTTGCACCGTTTTTCATTCTTGAGATCAACGTTTCATTTACCATTCCACGTGTTTCTTTGTTTTCAGGAATATGCAGAGTAACATAATCTGATCTTTCAAAAAGTTCTTCTAATTCCACAAGCTCCACATTCAACGTTTCTGCTTTTTCTTCTGAAATCATAGGATCATAGCCCAGCAATTTAACTTCAAAGCCAGAGAGCCTCTTTGCCACAAGTTGTCCTATGTTGCCAAGCCCCACAATGCCAACCGTTTTGCCTGTGATTTCACGTCCCATATATTTTTTCTTTTCCCACTTACCTTCACGTGTTGTTCTATCGGCATCAATTATGTGTCTGGCATCAGCCAGCATCATTGCTATCACTTCTTCTGCCACAGCATTAGAATTTGCGCCGGGTGTATTCATAACATCTATGCCTTTTTGACGAGCGTATTTAATATCGATATTGTCATAGCCAGCGCCAGCTCTTATGATAACTTTAAGGTTTGGCAGTAAATCCATAATTTGTGGAGCAACTTTTTCGCTACGAACTATCATAGCGTAAGTATCAGGATGCTGTTTTGCAAGAGTTGATATCTCAGTTTTATCATCCTGCACCACAAGATAGTTACCATTAGCCTCTAGCACCTTACGTGCATCTGATTCCAGCTTTGTTGGTATTAACACTTTTTTCATAATTTATCTTCCTTTCAAAGCATCATTTTATATTCAAAACGCCTCTCATTCTAACTGCCTTCTTAACATATACAACAATTATTTTTCGCCTTCATCTCTACTGGCAATTGATTTTTCTATTGCAAGGATTATCTTTTTTGCAAGAGCCTTTTTTGACATTAAAGGCACTTCTTCCAACAAGCCATATTTTCCGATTATTATTGCAGCATTGGTATCAACCTCAAAACCTCTGTCATTTTTTGAAACATCGTTTGCGACGATTAAATCAAGTTTTTTGCTTTTTAACTTCCTGATAGCTTCCCTTTTTACATTTTCTGTCTCTGCGGAAAAACAAAAAAAAAAACGTTCGCCTTTTAACCTGCTAACGGTCTCTAAAATGTCAGGTGTCCGTTTCAATTTAAGTGTCAAAAAATTCTGATGCTTACGTTTTTTGATTTTATGATGAGCTTGCTTGATAGGCGCAAAATCTGCCACTGCTGCTGCCATAATGAGAACATCACACCATGCCAGATTTTTTTTAACCATATCAAGCATATCAACGGCCCTTTGCACATAAAAAACTTCTATGCCTTTCACTGGTTGAATTGCAACAGGACCTGAGATAAGCCTTACAGAATGCCCCCTCTTTAGAGCAGCCTCGGCTAATGCATAGCCCATTTTACCGCTGGAGCGATTACTTATGAATCGCACAGGATCAATTGGCTCACGAGTTGGTCCTGCTGTAATCAAGAAATTCATAAGATGTTGCTTTATGATAAACCAGCTTTTATTGCTTCTACAAGTTTCTCTCTTATAATTTGCCAGTTGTAGTTGTTGATCACATAATTTCTGCCTGCTTTGCCCATAGCCTGTCTTGCCTTTTCGTTTTCTAGCAGAAATAAAAGGCCTTCTTCAAATTCAGGATAAACATTGAACCACAAGCCACCGTTGCTTGCTTCGCAATGAAAGCGTGTGACCTCACATTTGCCGTGCACTAAAGCCGGCGTTCCAGCCATCCATGCCTCCAAAAGCACTATCCCAAAGCTTTCAAGAATAGAAGGATGACAAAATGCCACTGCTCCAGCCATTGCCTGATGTTTTTCTTCTTCGGCAAGATATCCTGTGTCAATAATATAGGGGCGTAATTCATCTGGCGTTTCCACTGGACCTTTTCCTGTTATGACAAGTCTTATATCCAGCTTGGTCCTTTCACGAAAAAGCCACAAATAGTTGCATAATAAAGGTACGCCCTTTGCGCTTTCGCGCCTGCCGGAATAAATTATATAAGGAAAATCTATTTTGTATTTTTCAATAAATGGCTGGGGAGCAGCATCAAAAGGCTCTATGCCCATTCCTATAACGAAGGATTTTTTCCCATCAAGTCCATATAATTTTATAGCAAGTTGTTTTTCAGGTAGAGTGTTAAAAAATATAGCTTTAACTTTTTTAAACATTTGAGCAATTAAAGAGACTTTTGCAAAAGCTTCATTATGCAGACAAGGCACAAGAAAAGTTTTTTCTGGGAAAGCATTGGCTACAAAATATGTTAAGCCGAAAAGGTAGGGGCCAGTTATAATACAATCAAAATTTTTTTCTTCTTTTTGCAGAGCATCAATCAAAGCATTGCTATTAACGCTATTTTTTAGCCACTCTAGCTCTTCTGTTTGCGAAAGAGATATATTTGCTGAAATAGCGGTTTGCAATTCAAGAAAACGTTTAAAATCACGGTCAGAATTTACAGGGAAGAATTTTACAGGGATATCTTCTATGATTTTTTCCCCAGGCTCAACTTCATTTTGCCAGGTAAAATGATTGGTGGCACAGGTTGTAAAAAACGATATATTATGCCCCATTTTAATAAGAGACATGGCAAAATTCTTTAAAAGCGTTTCAGCTCCGCCGACAGCGTTATTAGAAGGGAAACGAGGTGCAACTATGACTATTTTATACGACACGTTTTTTGGAAAAATTTCAATGTCTTTCTTCAAGTTTTTTTATGCGTTGCTCAAGAGATTCAATACGAGTTTTATATCTTTCTTCCATAGTTTCTATGGCAGTTACGAAGAGGTTATTGATTTGATTTTGTTGTGTCCAGAGCCGGTATGTATAAAATTTTAAAAGTTGCCAGAGAATTCTTTTTATAGCGAGCGAAAATTTTCCAGTTATTCCTTTTCTTTTCTCTCTTATTTCAAAATCATTTATATCAACAACAGCGCTGCTGCGCAAGCATTCCATATAAAACTGGAAGAAGCTTTCATCATCTTTTATGTTAGCCATATTAAATCGTTCTGCTGCGGCTATTCTGGCATCTCTATAAACGCCTTCTTCCATTTTCTTTTGGACACGCGCAGAAATTTCTTCCATAATTTTTTTGGAATCGATCCCATCAGCGCCAATTTCAAACATTTTCTCTTCCATATTATTACGTCAATATATTTCTAAAAGGTTCCCACTCTGGTTCGTTATTAAAGACCCACAGGTAATAATCTCTATTCTCAAGCATTTTGCCAGCTTCTTCATCCACTATCACAGAACAATGCGTGTGTAATTGCAAAGCTGTTGCTGAAATCATAGAGGTAATGGGGCCTTCCACAGCCTTGGCTATTATCTTTGCTTTATGTTTGCCGGTTGCAAGGAGGATGCAACGTTTGCTTTCTAGAATTGTTCCAACTCCCATTGTAATGGCTCGCTTTGGGACAGCATCTTTGCTTCCAAATAGAGGCGCATTTTGAGCTATAGTTGCTGGAGCAAGCGCTTTAACTCTGGTGCGTGAAAGCAGCGCTGAAAGTGGTTCGTTAAACCCGATATGACCATCTTCACCTATTCCCAAAATTTGAAGATCAATGCCGCCAAGTTTTTTTATTTCATACTCATATCTGTAGCATTCTTCTTCCAAATTTGGTGCAAGTCCGTTTGGAATATGCACATTTCGTTGGTCAATATTAATATGAGAGAGAAAATGATGCTGAAAGTAGTAATGGTAGGAATGCACATCATTTTTTGAGAGCCCAATATACTCATCCAGAGCAAATGTATGGCATAGCGAGAAATCCAATCCTTCCTCTTTATGCATACGAACCAGTTCTGCATACAGAGCTTCCATAGTTCTCCCACTGGCAAGTCCTAGCACAGTTCTGGGATTACGACGCAACTCTTTATCAATAATGGCTGCGGCAAGTTTAATAACCTTTTCTTTTGTAGGCAGCACTATTACTTCCATTTCTTTGTCCTTTCCTCTTTTTTAAGAGAATTAAGCCAATCGTTTTTTTATTTCAGCAAGCAGGCTTTCAGGGGCAATAGGTTTTTCAAGAACAGTATCTACTGGCAACCAGGTTGCATCTGGCTCAAATCCAAACGGCAATTTTAAAGCCGAACGAATTCCTGTTACTAAAAGCACTTTCATGTTTTTTAAGTTTTTGTTCTGAGGGATTTTACGGCTTACTTCAAATCCTTCAGTCTCAGTTGCCATCATTACATCCAAAATCATTAAGTCTGGCTGTTCCTTGTTGGCTTTTTCAAGCCCTTCAGATCCATTAGAAGCCGTAATAACTTCGTATCCTTCTGCTTCAAGAAGTTCTTTGTTGGATTCAACAAAAGCTGAATCATCATCAACTATCAAAATTTTTTTCTTTCCCATATTGGATATCCTTTCTGTTACGATTTTAAGACTTTCTCTACCTCTGCTATCAAAACATTTGGAGCAATTGGCTTTTCCAGTATCCTATCTACTGGCAGCCAGTTCTCGTCTGGCTCAAGCGTAAAGGGCAGGTGCAAGGCATGTGCCACACCTGTAACGAGCAAAAGCTTTATATCTTTTGTCTTTTCATTGCTACCTAGCATTCTTGCAAATTCAATCCCTTCTGTATGAGTGTTCATCATAACATCAAGGATAATGAGGTCAAGCTTTTCCTGTTGAATTTTCTCAATGGCTTCCTTGCTATTTGAAGCAGTAAAAACTTTATATCCATACGCCTCCAAAAGGTCTTGAATGGAGCTTACAAATGCTACATCATCATCAACTATCAGAATTGTTTTTTGCTCTGTCATTATTCAAATATAATAGTTAAAAAATCAGATAATGCTACTTCTTTTTTTGAGAAAAACCATACTCTTTAAGAATTTTTTCAACGTCTTCAGCTTGCACGTTTCCGTAAACACGATCATTTATTACTACAACAGGCGCTATCGCACAAGCACCAAAACACCTTGATGCTTCAAGAGAAAATGCTTTATCAGGCGTGGTGGCGCCAACACCTATTCCCAGCAATTCCTGAAATTTTTCAAGCACTCTTCCAGCACCTTTAACATAACAAGCTGTTCCTAAACACACGCTTATCCTATATTTCCCTTTAGGAATAAAGGAAAAGAAATGATAAAATGTTGCCACTCCTGTTACTTTTGCAGATGGTATACGCAACCTTACTGAGACCTCATCCATATGCTCCTTGCCAAGATAACCAAAATGCTCCTGTATCTTCTGCAAAACCGCTATGAGATAACTTTCAGGATGAGGAAGAGTTGATACTTCTTCTATGAACTTTACAATATGCTCCGGCAATGATGATAACTCCTGCTCGGATTTTTTTTCTAATGTGTTGATTGTATTATTCTCTTTCATTTTATACCTCTCGGAAACTTAGGTTCATAATGTGTGTGTAAAAGTTCATGCGCTTTTTGACTATTTGGACTTACAAGAAAGTCGGCATATAGTTTATGAATGGCAGGATTGTTGTGACTCTTACGTAGAGTCTTCTTCTTATCTATATCATAAAGTGCCTTTGCCCGCAATTTTATAAGTTCAGGGTCCAAAACATGCATGTTTTCAGGTGGATATGGCTGCCCACCACCACCAACGCAACCACCAGGACAAGCCATTATTTCAACCATATGATAATTGGCTTTTCCTTCCACAATTTTATCTAAAATAATCTTTGCATTGTTGAGCCCATTGGCAACAGCAACTCGCACCTCTTTATCAGCCATTATAATGGTTGCTTCTTTAAAGCCTTCCACAGCACGAACAACTTGCAAATCCATTTCAGTAAATTCTGCACCTGTTATTTTTTCATAAGCTGTTCTTAAGGCAGCTTCCATCACGCCACCAGTCGTTCCAAAGATATCGCCAGCACCAGAAGCCAGTCCAAGCGGCGAATCAAATTTGCCATCAGGCAAATCGTGAAAATCTATACCAAAACATTTCATCATCCATATAATTTCACGGGTAGTAAGAACGGCATCTGTGTATGGCTTGCCATTAGCCATCATATGCTCTTTTCTGCCTGCTTCATATTTCTTTGCTGTACACGGCATAACAGCAACAGAATAAATTTTAGCCGGATCAATACCAACCTTTTCAGCATAGTATGTTTTAATCAAAACAGATAACATGCTCATAGGCGAACGGCAGGTTGAAGCAAAAGGAATAAGTTCAGGATAAAACCTTTCCATAAAAAGAATCCAACCCGGTGAGCAGGAAGTTATAAGAGGCAACTTTTTGCCTGTCTCTAATCGCCGCATAAATTCTTCGGATTCTTCCACAATGGTTAAATCTGCCCCAAGATCAGTATCAAACACTTTGTGAAAGCCCATCAGTCTTAAAGCTGTTATCATCTTCCCCGTAACAGGAGTACCTGGCTCATAGCCAAATCCTTCACCAATAGCAGCCCTGATCGATGGAGCAGTTTGCACAACAACGTGCAGGTCTGGATTGGCAAGTGCTTCAAAAACCTCATCTGTATGATCCTGCTCAATAAAGGCGGCGGTTGGACACACATTAATGCACTGACCGCACTGAATACATACAGAATCTGCCATATTGCTGTTATGTGCAGGGCCAACAATAGTGTGAAACCCACGATACTGCTGGCAAAGATTGTTCACTCCCTGCACCTCAGCACAAACTCTAACACATCTGCCACACAATATGCATTTTTCAGGATTCCTTATCACTGCAGTTGACGAACTATCTATTGGATGACGTTTTCTTTCGCCCTGAAACAATCTTGTCCGCACTCCAAGCTCATAAGCTAACCTTTGCAGTTCACAGGTATTATTGCGTTCACATGTTTGACAATCACGCGGATGATTATCAAGAATAAGCTCCACTATATCGCGCCGCATCCTGCGCAAGGCAGGTGAAGATGTCTTTATTTTCATTCCATCAACCGCCGGATAACTGCACGAAGCCACAGGATTTCTCATCCCTTCAACTTCTACAATACATATTCGGCATGCCCCCAACAAGCTCAATTTCGGATGATAACACAACCTTGGAATTTTAACACCTATCGCATCTGCAGCTTGCAGAATGGTTGTCCCTTTTGTTGTTGTAACCTTAACTCCATCTATCCATATATTGATCTGATTTTTCTCTTCAGCCATATCTTTTTCCTTTTCAACAAAAAATTATTTTTTCAAAACCGCATCAAACTTACAAACCATAAAGCAGGCACCGCATCTTATGCATCTAGCCTTATCAATTGTATGCTTCTCTTTTGGTTTACCTTCAATGCATTGCACAGGACATTTCTTTTTGCACATCCCACATCCAACGCATTTTTCAGGATCTATTTCATAAACAATCAAGTTTGCGCAGACCTTTGCTGGACATCTTTTTTCTTTAATGTGAACTTCATACTCTTCCCTAAAATGCGTTATGGTGCTTAAAACCGGATTTGGAGCAGCTTGCCCCAGACCGCAAAGAGAAGTCTTTTTAATAGTCTCCCCCAGCCGTTGTAGCTTGGCAATATCATCAGGTTGCCCCTGCCCAGCAGTAATACGCTGCAAAATTTCAAGCATTCGCTTTGTGCCTTCTCTGCATGGTATGCATTTTCCGCAAGATTCACTTTGCGTAAAATCCAGAAAGTATTTTGCAACGTCAACCATACAGGTATCCTCATCCATAACTATCATCCCGCCTGATCCCATAATACTGCCAGCAGCAGTCAAAGATTCGTAATCAATTGGCGTATCAAGCGATGATGCTGGCAGGCATCCACCAGCAGGACCACCTGTCTGCACGGCTTTAAATGCTTTGTTATTTTTTATGCCACCACCAATTTCATAAACAACCTGACGCAATGTTGTCCCCATAGGCACTTCAATTAAGCCATTATTAACCACCTTGCCTGCCAGAGCAAAAACCTTTGTTCCTTTACTTTTTGCTGTGCCAATGGAGGCAAACCATTCAGGACCATCAAGAATAACCAGTGGCACATTTGCAAAAGTTTCAACGTTATTTATAACAGTGGGATAATCCCACAAGCCGCTTTCAGTAGGATAAGGTGGACGTGGCATAGGCATTCCACGTTCTCCTTCAATTGACCGCAACAAAGCAGTTTCTTCTCCGCAAACGAAAGCACCAGCACCAAGCCTGAGTTCAATATCAAAGCTCCAAGAACTGCCAAAGATGTTTTTGCCCAAAAAGCCAGCCTTTCTTGCCTCTAAAATCGCCTTTTCAAGCCTTTTGATTGCAAGCGGATATTCCGCCCTGATATAAACATATCCTTTTGATGCGCCTATGGCATAAGCTCCTATTATCATCCCCTCAAGCACAGTATGAGGATCACCTTCTATTGTGCTTCTATCCATAAAAGCGCCCGGATCACCTTCATCAGCATTGCAGATGATGTATTTTATTGATGAGTTTTGCGAGGCAGCAGCGCGCCATTTTTGCCCCGTTGGATAGCCACCGCCACCTCTACCACGCAAACCAGATTTTGAAACTGCATCAATAACATCTTGCGCCGACATCTTTTCCAGAACAAAAGCCGCAGCCTCATATCCACGAACAGCCAGATATTCTTCTATGCTTTCAGGATCAATCACGCCGCAATTTCTCAATGTCAGCCGCAATTGCCTGCTGAAAAAATCTATATCACCAAATATAGGGAAAAACCTATTAGCAAGTCTGTTTGTGCGCCATATGTGGTCTGTCAACGGTGCACCTTCTAGCAGATGCTCTTCAACAATTTTTTTTGCCAGAGCAGGTGTAACGTGATGATAAAAAATTTCATCTGGCATAATAAACACCATAGGACCCTTTTCACATAGCCCCTGACATGCCGAATAAGTTATTGCCACTTTGTCAGAAAGATTGTGTTTGGCAAGTTCTGCTTTAAACGTAGTCTCCAGCTCAAGCGAATTCTTCCCAATACAGTTAATCCCTGAACATATCGCAATAACACGTTCAAGATTACCATTTTTGCCGTTAAAGGACATGCTATATTCATTTACCACCTTACCGCCAATAATATGTTCCTTGAACACTCGTTCCATCTTTTCTGGTGTCATACTCACATATTTTACAGGCAATTTGTGCGCAGTTACAACTGTTACAACCGGTTCAGAACTGCATCTACCCACACACCCAACCCGACTTACAACCGCGTTCTTAACATTGTATTCTGCCATAAGCTGTGTTGTTTTTTCATAAACTTTTTCGGCACCTGCAGCATTTTCGCAAGTGGCAGAACCCACCGTTATGCGAATAGGATATTTAAATTTGTTGTCAAACAAGTTTTTTACCGCTCTCTGCCTTGCCTGCTTAACAAAAGCAAGTGGTGTTAAATTTTTTATATTACCTTTTTCCATATTTTCCTTTCATCAGTTAATCTATTGTTTATATAATGGCAACGTAAACTTAAATTCTATCCATTCGCCATATTTTGAATCCACATCTATTGTGCCACCGTGCGAATGAATAATGTTCTTTGTAATAAAAAGCCCAAGCCCTGTGCCTTTCTGCGCATAGATGTTTGATTTATCTGTGGCAAGTCTTGAAAATTTCCCGAAAATTTTTTCCTTTTCCTCTTCTCTTATGCCAACACCTTCATTCCATATAGAAAACTTTGCAAAGGAACCATCTTGCGCTGCGCTTACCACAATTTTGCCACCATCCTTGCCATATTTCACAGCGTTACTAATAATGTTTTCAAAGACCTCTCTTGTCATATTTATATCTGCTTTAATCAGTATGTTCTTTTCAATATTAACTTCTAACTTCATCTTGCGCAAATCAATATCCATCCTATAAGAATCTATTAACGGCTGAACTATCTCATCATAAACACTTATTTTTGTAAAAGTTGGCGCAAGCTCATTTTTTTCTATGCGCGATAAATTAAGATAGTGCCTTATCATTTCTATCATATGCCGCAAGCTAAAATCAATGTTGCCAAGTATTTTCACCTGCTTCTCATTCAAAGCGCCAAGCTTCTGCTCTTTAAGCAAGTAAACATAATTCATCATCGTCGCCACAGGCCCTTTAAGTTCATGCGAAACAAAGCCTAAAGTTTCCATATAGTTCCTATTAATCTGCTGAAGCGACTCATTCGTCTCTTTAAGTCTCTTCTCCCTTTCGTTTAAGGCTTCTGCCATTCTGTTAAACGCAGATACAAGCTCTTCTGTTTCCTTGCAAGAACACACAGCAGAAACGGAAGTTATCTCGCCACGTTCCATTTTTCTTGCCGCTTGAACAAGCCGATGGATAGGATTTGCAAGCCTTGCTGCATAAATTAGAGAAAATACCAGAGCCAAAATCAGACCAAACACCATTAAAACCGCATATCGCATAATGGTTGAATAGCGTAAATCAATAAAAGGCTTTTCAAGAATGCCCACATACAACATCCCAACAATTTTGCCAGATATATCACGAATTGGCTCGTAAGCAGAAATATACCACTCATTCACAACAAAGGCTCTGCCAAGCCATGATTCGCCATTATCAAGCACTTTATCAGCCACATCTTTTGAAACACGAGTGCCAAGCGCTCTGTTCCCATTTTTAAGCTTAACGGTTGTGGCAATCCTCACATCATCTATAAAAAGCGTTGTTGTGCCTACAGGCAAGTCCTTGTATAACTCTTCTTTGAATATAGTGTTGTTTATCATATCCACCAGCTTCAAATTCCTATTCAAAAGCACTCCACCATAAACTGCACCAATCACCTGTGAGCCACGCACAATAGGATAAGCTGCCATCATAACCAATCCGCGCTTCTCTTCTCTTTTCTGGGTCGGTCTGGCTAATGGCGTTTCCCCCACAGCCAGAAATGCCCTTTCCGCTAGAGCCTCATTTTCACGCTCAAGCTGCTGTCTGCCATAAACTTGAAAACCTATAGCAAAGTCCCCATTTAATGCCTTGCTAACAGCCGTGTCATAAAGAACGTAATCACCATTATTAAAAGGAGGAAAAGCTCTAACAAGAACTTTACCGTCAGGTGAAACTATTGTTAAAAAATCTAATTCAAAAACACGCGCTATCTGTACTAGCCTGTTTTGCAAATCTTGAATGTGCTCTTTATCGGGAGAAAGCTCTGAAGCAGTATCCACCACCATTCTCTTAAAAGAAACAAGCTTAAGTATATCGGCCACTCTAACAAGATGTGCATTTAGAAGTGCTCTTGCTCCTGTAAGATTCTGCGTAAGCTGACTTTCAGCCTCATTAAGCACACGCATATTGATTATACGTATGCCTATAAAAGCCGATAAACTGCCTATCAGCAACACCAGCACCGCAAATGCCTGCAATAATTTTGTTCGCAACATAACAAATCACCTTTTGTGGCTTGTTTTTTTGTTAGCAACTAATCTAGCAAAGAAAAAAATGTTTGCAAGAGAAAACGTTATTTTTTTAACAAATAAAACTTCCAACAAAAGATGATATCTTTATCTTAACCAAGCAACACACTAACCGAATTTATCATCCCATGATTTTAAAGATATGTTCAGATCTATTCAGAAAAAGCTAAAAATCAGAGCATCTAATCGCTTGTTTTTTCGAGAGGATAGTGATTCTTATCAGAAAAAATCTCCTCACTCTACTTTAAGAACCATTATCTTTTTACAAGATCATCATCATTAAGCAACACTGACTCCACCACCCCCTCCACAACAAAAGCGCTACACTCCCATCCTGGCGCGGCTGGTATGCTTATTTCAAGCCATGCTGGTTGAAAAACGGACCATATTTTTTATCGACAACTTTTATATGATCGCGCAACCAGTCATTCAAAAAACTCATCACCTGTATGCTTAAGCCAAGCTTACCCGTTTCAAAATCATTTTTGAAACCTTTAACTTTATCTATAAACTTGCCATGAGCGGCTTTATGAGGCTCTGCATCAGGATAATTGAATTGAGCAAAGTATTTTTCTTCTTTGCCAAAGTGTGTGATTGTGTAAGATAACAAACCATTGATGATTTTCCCTACAACATCCTTGCCTTTGCCTTGGCGCATAGCGTCATCAAGATCATTAATCATCTTGAAAAGTTGCTGATGTTGAATATCTATTTCAGATACATTCACGCTCAAATCAGGAGACCATTGGATATTAGCCATAACAATACTCCTTTCTTTTATGTTTAGTGATTACGTTAATAAAAAAAAACTATTTTAAGCCATGCTGATTAAAAAATGAACTATATTTCTTATCAACGCATTTAATGTGATTTTGTAGCCAATTACTTAAAAACTGCATAACCTGGATAGTAAGACCAAGTCTACCAGCATCAAATTCTGTTTTGAATTCAGTTGCTTTTTTTGCAAATGCGCTATGTTCAGCTTTATGCGGCGCAGCATCTGGATAGTTAAATTTATCAAAATACTTTTCTTCCGTTGCAAAGTGTGTGGCTGCATAGGAGACCAATCCAGAAATAATTTTCCCGAGAGCCTCTTTGCCTTTGCCTTGGCGCATTGCATCATCAAGATTATTAATCATTTTAACCAGTTGCTGATGTTGCGCATCTATTTCTGCCACGTTCACGCTCAAATCTTGAGACCACTGAACAATCGCCATAGTTTTTTCCTTTCTTAGAAGTTATGCACTAGATTTATAAACTGGCATAATTGTAAAAAATATACTGTAAACTTTCAAGTATAAATTATATTGGATCACCTGCCCCTATGTTAATGGGAGCTTACGGCTTCTTCGCATTTGCTAGATAGTTGAAGTTTAATTGCTTAGTAAAGTATTCCACCTACTTTCAAAAATTTGGTTTCATTGCCATATTTAAGAATAACACCATTATCCTTTATTTCCAGCAAAGTAACACCTTCAATTTCATCGCCAATAAACACCATTTTTCCATTAATTCGCGCAGCGCCCTGTTTTTGGCTTATTCCCTTAAGCACTCCGCTAAGTTTCAGATCTGGCCATATAAGAGGCACTGAAGGCTCTGTTGTTGTTTTCTGGGGAGTGACAAAGGAGACTGGCTTTGCTGACTTTTCTGATGGTTTAGATGCAGTAGTAGTGGTTTGCTCCACAACTTTCCCTTCTTGTGGAGCAGCTATTTCTGACCTTGATTGTGCGCTTTGAGGAGCAGGAACATTATCTTTTTCTGAAACGGCCGATTGAGACGGTTCCTTTACGGCAATTTCTTTAGGTTGAATTGGCTGATTTTCTTCCACCTTTTGGACAGTGTGTTTTTTAGGTTCAGGTTTTTCTTCAAAAAGCATAGGCAGCCACACATAATAGAAGCCACCACCTAAAAGTACCACTATTATAGCGATAGCTATAAGCATTTTATATCTTTTGGATTTTTGGAGAGAGTTTTGCTGTTGAGGAATGCTTGCTGGCTCATCTTGCGCTGCATCCTGTGTTTCCTGTGGGGAGGAGGCTGGCTCATAGGCTTCTTCTTCTTTTATAGGTTTTAACTTCATTGCCGTTGATACAATGCTTGAAGCAGGCGGCTCATTTTGTGGCGATGGCGTTGCTGACTGCTTTTCCTGTTCTTCCATTTGTCTTCGTAATGCGTCTTGAATAAGGCTCATCCTGTGCCCTCCAGCTGTTGAATTGCTTTGGCTATACAAACTTTATCTATAACTCTTGTGCCGGCAACAAAGCCTGCAAGAAGCGCAATATCACATAAAGCATTTACAAGGCGTGGAATGCCATTGCTATATGAATAGATTGCCGAAATAGCATCATCAGTGAAAGGGCTCTTTTCTTGTTGCCAACCTGCGGTTTTCATCCTGTGGTCAATATATAGCACAATTTCTTTTTCTGTCAAAGGATGAAGATGGTAGCGCACTGTAATACGCTGACGAAGCTGCCTTAAATCTGGGCTCATTAGCCTTTCTCTTAATTCAGGTTGCCCGCATAAAACTATTTGCATCAGTTTGTGTTGATCCGTTTCAAGATTAGAAAGCAATCGTATCTGTTCAAGGACATTTGGAGAAAGATTCTGCGCTTCATCAATTATGATTGCCACGTTATTGCCCTTTCTCAGCTGTTCAAGCAAGAAGGCATTAAGCTTTTCAATAAAGCTCAACCTATCTCGTCCTGTGGCGCTAATTCCAAAATCCTGCAAAATTGCTCTTATCAACTGATTTTCGGTAAGCCCTGGATTGAGGACCAATGCGGTTTTTATATTAGCAGGCAATGCAGAAAGAACAGCCCTGCACAGTGTTGTTTTGCCAGAACCAACCTCTCCTGTAAGCTGTATAAAGCCTTTTCGCTCAAGAATGCCATAGAGAAGGTGATTATATGCTTCCTTGTGGTGAGCCGTAAAGAATAAGAAACGTGGGTCTGGCGTTATATTAAAAGGCGCTTCTTTTAGACCGTAAAACTCGTAATACATAAGTATATCGCTATTATTTAATACTATTTGGCTTAATTAGGCTTTCCGCTAAAGCTACCACAAACCTACCTTCCATAAAAGCTTTTTCAGCATGAGATTTCGTATAGTGCTCGGTAGGGATCAGATTATCATCTCCATAAAGGGACATTTCTCTTTCTTCCTTTAACCATTTCGATATAGAAGCAAGTTTTTGCATATTATCTTTAATTGCAGGTGGGAAGCGCCATGCATTTTCAAGCAAAATTTCACCAACATCATGCCATTTTGGTGGTTCTATGCCAACATGCCGCAACATAGCCTTAAGTGCAAGCTCCACTGTCTCTTGAGCTTCTCTTACTACATCAGACCGGCCTTCCTGCTCCATCAAAAAGGCAAGCATACGAATACGCACAATAGCTTTTGCAAGATAACTTTCCGCTAACGTTTTGTTAGTCATAGAGAGCCTTATATGGTAAAAACTTCACCTTCTTTATAATCAGGCTTTAAATCCCACCACCAATGTTCGTTGCGCCATATCCGCTTTGCACCTAGTTCTTGTAATCTATTCTTTAATTTCATCAATTCGCTATGCAGAAAATTATTTTTATCATAAAGAATCTTTGCATCTTCAGTCATATCAAGCATCAATGGAAAGTGCAAGCATACTTCTTTTGGTGTTTTAAAAATAGGAGCCAGACATGTGTTAATTCCTTCCTTCCTCATAGCTTTTATGCGACACATAAGCTCCTGCTCTACAACAGAAAACTCTGCCTTGCGCTCCAGTCGCCCATCGGGCATAGGCTCTGCCACAATCAATATATCAATATCTGAATTGCACTTCATTGTGCCACGTCCAACTGAGCCAAAGATAGCTAGTGATATTAATTTTTCTCCATAATATACAATACATTTTTGTAGCAAATCTTGTAATACGCTATCAAATGCTAATCTAATATCCATCAGGATAACCTATACTAAAAACCTCACAGCTATTTTTCGCAATGACAAGTAAAACACTATTTGATGTAAAAGTCAATAATTCTATAAGCAAGCAGCTGTAAGTATCTGATTTATCGATGGAGGAAAGAGTGCTGATAAGTGATAAGATCAAAATAAGGAAAAGCACTATACTTTTCTCTTATTCTACTTCTTTTCTTATACCGTTATGTTCCAGGATAGCTTTTGAGCCAGCTTGTAGTTTAATTGTCTCTTTTCCACAAGTTACTGCAACAGTGCCTTCCTTAACGGAAACGAGCACTGAACTTATTTTATCCGATTGCTTTTGCTGGATTTCAGAACCTTTTTGCTCAAAAATTATCTCTGTTGTTCTTGAAACCTTAACATCAAACCTTGTTCCAATAACCTTTATATTGCCAAGCTCTGTGTTGATAATTAAAGTGCGCCAGAAAGGCTGCTTTGCAACGTCGGCAGAGATTGCTCCATTTTTTAGTTCTATAATTTTGTTCCCCAAAAAGTTGTGTTTAAATGCAAAAAGGGAACCAGCTTCAAACATAATTTTTGAGCCATCCATATATTCCGCCACACATCTATTTGCAGCAGCTAATAGAGCCGCTCCGGGAAACTTTGAGCCTGCCAAAAATGTTTTGCCATCAAGCCCTGTAGCCATGCCTTCACTAAAAGATGGATAAGCTTTCTGCTTTTCTATTGTCATTCCATACCATATTGAAAAAATTATCAAAAAACCAGCAGCCAGCTTAAGAGCATATTTAAAGAAAGCGAAACGAAATGTCTTGTGCACAGGCAACTGTCCAACTATTTTTTCAACAAGCTCATCGGATATTTTTTCTTCACTCGCCTCAATTAACGCCTCAAAAGAGTTCAGGCATATCTGACATTTTGCGAGCTCTTCTGGCATCTGCCAATGTTCTCCTAATTTGAAGCGTTTTTCGATAAATCTCATCAACTCACTGGTGGTAAAATGGACATGTGTTTCACCTGTTCTTCCTGGCTGATAGAGGGAAAGATCTTTTCCTAAAGCAGTTGCAACCTCTTCAGGAAAGTCTTTTAAACCATTCATAATTTGTTTATTTTTTTCCATACAAAAGCCCTCTATAAAAGCCTTTTACATATATTAAGCGTTTTATCACTGGATTTTCGTACAGTTATATGATATTTTTACGCAAATTTCTGTGTTGTAAATGTAGAAGATGAAATATAGTAAGTCAATTCTAGTTGTTTCATTTAGTCCGGCTCTGGATAGTGTAATTAATTTACGTGAACCTTTAAGAGCAGGGAAGGTACATAGAGTGGATCAGGAAGTTGTTACCTTTGGGGGAAAAGCATTAAATGTTGCAAAGGTCTTGAAAGCAAATAGAGTGAATGTGACTGTTGCAGGAATAATTGGAGAAGATTATCACGATGCTTTTTATAGCTATCTGAAACATCAGAAAATACCAGCAAAATTTTTGAAAGTGCCATATCCTACCAGAAAAAACATTATGATAAAAGATAAAGCTGGCAGAGAATTCAAAATAAATTATCCTGCTTTTCCAGCATTAAAGCTATCTTTTAAAAAAATTAAGGATTTTATAAAGCCGATGGCAATTAAACACTCTATGATCATTTTGAACGGATCACTTCCTTCAGCAATGGATACAAAGACTTATGCTAATCTAGTTAACTTTTTAAAAAAGCAGCAAAAAATTGTGGTGGTAGATACATCTGGCAAGCCATTAGAGTTTGCTGTGAGCTCTATGCCAGATATTATTAAGCCAAATAAAGAGGAATTTGCGGAAATATGCGCAAAAAAGCTGAATAATCAAAAAGCTCTTGTAAAAGCAATACAGAAGTTTTCATTTATGATCAAAGTGGTAATAGTCTCTGATGGTAAAAAAGGCGCTTTCTTTGGCAATCATGGCTCTGTGTGGCATGCTGTGCCACCAACTGTGGAAGCAAAAGATAGCACAGGTTCTGGAGACTATTTGCTCGGTCAATTCTGTGCAGATTTCTTGAAACATAATTGCCAACTTACTGAAGATATGATGGTTAGAGCAGTAGCAGCAGGCGCTGCTTGCGCTGAAGTTGAAGCAACGCCTTTCATAAAAAAAGAGAGAATTTTAAAGCTTGCGAAAAAAGCTTACGTAAAAAGAATAATTTAATTTGTTTTAACAAATAACAAACTGGAGGTTATAAATGAAGATACTAGCTTGTGGCGCTCATCCTGATGATATTGAGTTTATGTGTGCTGGAACTCTTTTTCTGCTAAAACAGAAGGGACACAAAATTGCGCTTTTAAATATCAATAATGGCTCCTGTGGCTCTGCCACATTATCCCCTGAAGAAATAAGAAAAATCAGAAGAGAAGAATCTTTAAAGGCGGCATCTCTGCTTGGAGCAGATTATTTTTCGCTTGAAATTCCTGATCTGGAATCCGTTTTTGATAACCAAACACGAAGAGCCACAGCTGAAATTTTTCGAGTTATTCAGCCAGACATAGTTTTGACACATTACCCCCAAGATTATATGTCCGATCACGAAATGGCTTCTTTACTGGCTAGAGATGCTTCCTTTACATCTGCTTTACGAAATTATCCAACCTACGCAAAAGAACCTGCTCCGATATTGCCACACATCCCATACCTTTATTACTGGTCTCCACTAGAAGGCTTAAACTATTTTGGTGAGTGCGTTAATATGAATATCGTGATAGATATCAGCACCGTGATTGAGGATAAGGTTCAAATGCTCTCATGCCACGCTTCGCAACGTGAATGGCTGCGTAAACAACATGGAATGGATGAATATATTGAGTTTATGAAACGTGAATCCGCCAGAATGGGAAAGAGTAAAGGATTTGCTTACGGCGAAGGATTCTCTCAACATTTAGGGCACGCATATCCTAAAGATAATATCCTTTTAAAACTGTTAACGTAAAAAAAAGAAAGGCATTGTAAGTTTAATCTCATTTTATCCATCCAGTTATTATTACAAATTTTCTTCTTTCAGAATCCAACTTCTTATTTTTTCACCATTCCTCCATACAACAAAAGTTGTAGAAGCTAATCAAAAATTGTAGAGGATTATCTGCCACCTTAAGCCTAATTTGCCTTTTAACTCATTGATTTTAAAGCAGATATATAGCATCCGCAAAAAACAGGCACTATTTATGCTATAAACGAAAATATGAAGATGATGCAAAGGCTCTCAGGCACCAGCACAATTACGTTTTTTACGGGACTTCTTTATGCCAGAACCACTTAAAATGTTGATACGACTAAAATCAAATGTGCCATCAGGACGCATTATGCCAAGAGAAGCAAGTTCCTTTGATATGCATAGCCTTATAAAATTTGATCTATCCAAATGTAACGCAGTGCGTGCTTTTTCCATAGCTACATATAGCTTCTTGCTCATAGAAAAAGCCGTTGCTGTTTGGTCTGGACTCCGCTCCTTCTTCATGAGGGCTGGTATTTTACACAACAGACAAAAAATGCAAGTGTTTTTTTTGTGTATTGACAAATAATATAATTCCATTATATTCCACGCTTCTTTTAAAGGAGGGGAATTATGAATGACAATAATACCCAAAATGCTACAAATACCACAAGTAATGTTATGCTTGTTGTAACGTTACCAATGAGTATGTATAGCACACTAAAAAAAATATGTGACGAAACAGGCACCGATCTTGGGGACTTCCTGAGAAGCAGCATACAAAAATATATTGGAGATCAAAAGGAAGAAAATCAGCAAAGAAAATAGACCGGCATTACATTGCTACCTATTTGCTCATTCAGATCACTTCTTATTGCAGCATGAGCGAATACTTTTACTCTTCCTGAAAGGCAATAAAAAACTCTTTAATGATTATTTTATCTCTTCCATTGTATTTTATAAAGAACTCAAAAGGCGTGTTTGCTTTGATATGGATTGGCATAGAAGATATATCACCTAGATATCCATTGATATTGTCAGCGCAGGATGGCTGTGCTGGAACATATACTTCCACAGCTTTGCCTGCATTATCAGGCAAAAAACTGGCTTTGATTCTGTAAGTGCCTGTTTTTAGCGGAATGGCAGGTCCCTTAAGCGCAAGATGATTTGCGCCATTTTCTGGTGAAAAAAGAGCCTCACCTTCCCTACCAATTACAAAGTAGCCATTACATATAAGCGTTGCAGGCACGAATGATATCTTATCCACTTCAGGTTCACCAAAGTTATCTGCTCTTAAAGCTACCATATCCACACAAACTTCTCCTTCAATTAATTCCAATTTTATGGAGCGTTCAAGAAACTCATTACTTTTGAGGGGACTTACTCTGATCCAATGCCAATTAGTGTTTTGAACTTGGAGTGTGGCTATAATGTTTGTGCTATAGCGCTGAAGTTCCATAGCTACAAGCGATCCATTCCCTTTAATGCGTATTGCCCAATAAATCAAGTCATCTGCCACAAAACGCTGATAGGGAGAGTGCAGGTAATGCAGCTTATCGTTCAAAATGGCAAAAGCGCCAGCGGAGCAACTTTCATCTTTTTGAACAGCAAACGATTTTGAGATTTTTTCTGCTTCCCACATCCTCGTTGGAGCATAAAATGGCAGGTGATTAATTGAAGCAGTTGTAGTATTTGTGTTATTAATTGCAAAAACGTATATCCCTTCATCATCAGCAATAGAGGACATTGCTGAATTCATTCTTAAATTGTTCAATGTGTAGCTAACAGGAAAGGGGCTAACTTTTTCCGGAAAAATCATTGAATAAACTATAACGTAATTTATTCCTTTCTGCTGTAGCTTTTCTATTTGCTCCTGTGAGAGGATGCCCTGATTTATGCTCTCAAAGGCTCTAAAAATTTCTTCAAAGTATCCTTTCTTGATAAAGGGATTATAGCCATTAATCATTGGCACACGATATAATGAAGAAAAGTATTGATAAAAAGATGAATAGTGAGAATCGCCCGGCCATAGTGGCACGATTATGGAATGAGGCTGATTATTCTTGTGCCGCAAAGCATCTGCCAAAAGCTTTTCGTAAGAAGCAGATTTCTCTGGCAAAATGGCTAAAGTTGGCTGCACATGCCTTTGATAATCAAACATTGAGAAAAGGAGCACAAGTAATGGCAGAAAATATCTAAAACCATAATCCAGCCAAAACTTATCTTTACACTCTCTTAGAATTGTAATTGAATAAAAACATATAGCGCAAGCAACTACCATAAATGTTGGAAATAGACAGAGTATTTTTGCAGGCTGTCTTATAAGATTATAAAACGGGATAACATCACGGGCAAAATTCATAAATATGCCTTTAAAAGGACCTCTCGTTCCCGGTGCAAGCAGCAACACAACGCCAATTGCCATGCCAAGCAATGTGAGAGCTACGAAAAATAGCTTAGCATCTTTTCTGCGTTTAAAAAGATTTAAAACCGCCGATATATAGCCCACAAAGCAAAAAGCAGGAATGATAAAACCGATATATATCTGATAATTGATAGGCAGGTTTTGATTACCAAAATAACCACGCCATTCCGGTGAATAATTTGTTACCTCGTGATAAGATCGTGGCAATATAGCCCATTCAATAGGCGCTTTCCCTGTGACGAGATGCACAACTTTTTTCATAAGATGCGGGAATATCAGAGCAAAGGCAACCGCAGAAAAAATGATTGTAAGGCATAGCGCCAGTTTTATGAGCATATGCTTATTAAGAAGCCTCAGTTCCTCATATTTAAAAATAGCACAGAACACTATCCAGAAAGGTAGCGCCAGAACGCCAAAGAAAAACACATGCTGATCGCCCCACGCCGCTCCTATAATTCCACAGGCAGCCAGCAAAGCCCCTGCAATTTTTCTTTCACGCACAGAAATATCCACTCCCAACATTATTAACGGCACATAGAGAAAAGCCCAGCCTGCGGGGCTGCCGCCAAAAAGATTTACCCAACGATAAGGAATTATTATACTAATCAGAGCAGATATCCCAGCCAACCACTCATTATTGACATACCTACGCGCAAGTGCCCATGAAAAAAAAACTGTCATCCATAGCGAAATAAATCCCGTAACGTTCCATGCAAAAGCTCTGCCTGTGAAAGGAGCAAGAGCAGAAAATACAATTGAAAAAGGAAGGTAATAAGTATCTGGCTGAAACCTTTCATCAACATCGCCAGTGTTAAACTCGTATATATTTCTAAAGAGTGGTGTCTTACCAGAAAGGAAGTCGCCCATTAGCCAGCAGTAATACATAAGTTGAAGGTAATCACCCGGCTGGGCTTTTTCAACGTAAGCTGGCGTCGGATGAGCTGCTGATGGAACAGCCTTTGTTAGATATAAAGGCAATGGCCATGAGAAGATAGCCCACACCAACAATGTCATCCAAAACGAATAAAAAAGCGTTCTATATAAATTCATACTATCTTTGCTTAACCCCGTGGCAATAAAACAGTGCCAGCAAAATTAACGCTCTATCAACTTTTCTGTTATCTTCATTCCAAAATGCCTGCCACCCTCCTGCAAGAAGACGAGCACAGGATCGCCTACCATAAGCTTCGTAACAGATATTGGCTTGCCATCAGGTTTAACAAGGTTAATGGTCTCGGCATTCTGTAGGTGCAGTGTTATTTCTTTGCCTTCGGTTTCTGCCACAACAAGAAGCATTGGTCTGGTTTCAATTTTGCATCTGCCAAGACAGGCAATTCTGGTGTTGCCTTTAGCATCAACCACCATAAGCTCATCTCCTGTTTTTAAATCGGAAAGATATGCGGTTTTGCCATCAGGCATCAGTAGATACGCATGCAACGCGCTGGCGTTCACCCTAAAAGGTCTTGAAGCCACGTATGGATTTTCCAAAGTTTCTGCATGCACAAGGAAAAATGCGCTGCTTGTGTTGCCTACAAGCATACCTTCTCCTAGAGTCATTGATGAGCACGTATCAAGGCAAACTCTATCTCCCATACCACATGGCTGAACTTTCTTTATTGCGGCAGTAACAAGGGTCAGCTTTGGCAAAAAATTATGCACTTGCTTAACAATTTTCCTGACCAGATTGGCGTCACTTGTTCTTATCACAACGCCATCAACACCTTTCTCAAGTATGCCGAGCATGGTGCTCACTTCTTCTTCACTGGAAACATAGACAAAAATGTTGCTTCTTTGCGCCAAAAGATTTTCTAAAGGAATAATAGTCCAATCTTTCATATCCAGCAAAAGAATGGCGTTGCGAGGTGCCTTTGCGGCAGCTTCTTCGTCAGCCTTTGATGCAATTTTCATTTCTATAACATCCTTGCCCTGCTTTAGGTCGCCATCTTCAGAAACCGTCTTCATTAAGCCCAGCTCTTTCATCTGATTTGACTGACCACGAGCCACTATTACCGCATCCGCTCCACTCTCAAGCGCTGCCAAAGCAAGGTTTTTATCCCAATTCCGTAAATCCACCCACACTTGTTTCATTTTACGTTGCTCCTTAAAAAGCTTAATGCCTCTTTAGCGCTGACCTTTTCGTGGACTATTTTTGAGATAGCTTCAACCATTGCCACAGGGTTTTTATGTTGGAATACATTCCTGCCTATTGATACGCCAGCGCCACCAGCCTGAATTGAGCCTTCCACCATCTTCAAAATTTCTTCATCTTTCTCTACCTTCTCTCCGCCTGCAATTACAACTGGCACAGGACATCCTTCTGTTACTTCACGGAAAGTTTCCGGACTGCCTGTGTAATTCACTTTAACAATATCCGCTCCAAGTTCAGCGCCAACTCGTGCTGCATGTTTAACATATTTTACATCAAACTCATTTTTGATTTTTTCACCTCGTGTGTACATCATTGCAATAAGAGGCATCCCCCACTCACTGCATTTTCTGGAAACTTCTCCAAAATGATCAAGCATCTCATCATCTGTTGGCGCACCAAGATTGATATGAATTGAAACTCCATCTGCTCCCATTTTTATTGCTTCTTCCACCGTGCAGACGAGCACCTTTCCTGTTGGATCTGGCGAAAGCGCAGTGCTGGCAGACATATGGACTATCAGCCCAATATCTTTTCCTGATTGCCTGTGTCCAGCACGCACAATGCCCTTGTGAATAATTATTGCGTTGGCGCCACCTTCAACCATATTGTTGACTGCCTGCTTCATATTGATAAGCCCCGGAATGGGACCAACTGTAACGCCGTGATCCATAGGAACTATAACTGTCTTTCCTGTCTCACGGTTAATTATGCGCTCTAATCTTACATATTTTCCAATCATCATAGCTTTTTATCTCCTTAAAAATTTGTTTCACAAATAAAGTCCCCTATTTATTCTCATATTCATCTTTGGATTTCAACTCAATTGTTACAGGTCCATCATTAACAAGGTTAACCTGCATCTCCGCCTGAAAAACTCCTGTCTTTACAGAATCATCTCCAATTATTTCCTTGATTCTCTTTATGTAAACATCATAGAGCTCTCTGGCAAGCGATGGTTCTGCCGCCAGAATAAAACTTGGTCGATTGCCCTTTCTTGTATCAGCATGCAAAGTAAATTGCGAAACAACAAGTACCTCTCCTTGAATATCCTGTATAGAAAGATTCATCTTGCCTGCCGCATCGGGGAATATTCGTAAGGCGGATGTCTTTTCTGCCAATGCTATAGCATTGTCTCTGGTATCCCCTTGCCGCACACCTAGCAGCACAAGGAAGCCTCTTCCGATCTCCGATACGATTTTGCCATCCACAGCAACATTAGCTTTAGCCACTCTTTGAATTAAAGCTTTCATACATAAAATACTCTTTACCTAATTGCGTTATATCAGGATAAAGGAACAAATCAACTAATCGCTTCTTATCTATTCTCTGCCATAAAACGGCTATTATCTTTTTGGTTCAAATCTATTAGTTATTGGCTCAATAGATAATATATCCTGCAAACGAAAAACCTTGTATATACCCGGACTTACCTCCATTTTGATATCGCCATTTGGATACTTTTCTTTCAGCACACCCCTATAGGTGCTATAAGCTCCGCCTTCCCCTATGCGCACTATTGTATCTGGCACAAAAGCCACAGGGCGCGGCGTAAGCTTTTCAGAAAAAGTGAGCGTCTCTTTCGGCGCTATCTGGAACGTAATGGTTTTATCGTAATAGCCACTTCTAGTCAGCAATAACTTATGCTCTCCCTTGCTAACGGATTCTATACGCATTTGTTCAGAAATACCTTTACCGCTTTGCTCTGGAGTTATGCCGCATAATTCACCATCAAGAAAAACATTAACGCCGGGTGGCTCCGTTGCAATAAGCAAAGTGCCGCTGCTCTTTTCCAGTTTTAATTCAAAGGAGGCAGTTTCGCCGGGCTTAAGATTAACCATCTTATAAGAAGCATCATATCCTTTCAGTTCTGCTCCAATTTGAACTTCACCCGCTTTAACTTCAATTTGCTCCACAGCTGAAGTGCCAACAATGTTGTTATTGATAATTATTTTTGCCCCCTGCGGCACTGAATAAACTTTTATTTTTGCAGGCAACATTACCAATTGCGCAGAAACTCTTGATGTGCCACCTGCCACCAGTGAGATTTTTTGCTGCCATCTTGCCGCACCTTCCAGCAGCAACTCAACGGTGTGTTCCCCTGTAGCCACTCTTTCAAGTGTGGCTGGTGTGTTGCCCATAAGACTACCATCAACGATGATTTGAGCGCCAGCTGGAATGGATTCTATAAAAAGCGTCCCATAGTTGCCTGTAAGTGTTACATTGATTTTTTTTGGCGTCCTATCAAGCAAAGTAGCTTCTATCTTTTTTGATATATATCCTTGTTTGGAAACAACAATTTCTTTTTTGCCTATTGCAAGCTCGGTTAGCAGAAGAGGTGTTTTCCCAACATAATTACCATCTATTTCAACATCGGCATCGAAAGGATCAGAATGAATAAGCAATAGCCCTCGCATTGGTTCAAGCCGAATGGAAACTTTTTCTATCTCATTTTGAGCAACAACTACGCTTCTGCGTTCCTCATAAAAACCTTCAAGTTGCGCCATAATAAGATATTCGCCCGGCTGTATATTTTGTATGGAATAAGGAGAGCTGCCCTTCAATTCACCGTTGATGAAAATTTTTGCACCTGGTGGATCTGTATCAATTTGCAAAGACGTTTTATGTTTTGCCGCATATAGCAAAGTAGAACAAGCAATGCCATATAGCAAAAAAAAGGTTAATCCTCTTTTAATAGTATTTTGCTTCATCCTCATTTCTTCTTTAGTCTCTTTTCAACATCCAACAACTTCTTTTCTGCACTACAATATCTTTCATCAGTACGCTCTGGCACTTTTTCCATAATCATCCGAAGCGCCCTTGCTGCTTCCTGCCATTCTGCAAGCTTAATTGCGCGTTCAGCCTGAAACATTAAGTCATCAATGAGAGCCTGTAATTCTCGTTCTGCCTGAAGTCGCAACGTGTTAGCCTCCTTATAAATTGGTGGCTTATCTTCAAATGTCTCCAGATATATTGTGCATTCCTTTAAAGCTTTGACTGCTCTAAAAAGATTTTCATCTTTGATGTTTCTTTGATCGTACAGCATTTTTCCGCGTAGCATTGCATCTTCAGCCAGAGCAAATAGTTTTTCTTTTGAGAGGGCAAGAGCAGCCAGCCCAAGCTCATGCTCAACAAAATTTTCAAGCATTTCACGCAAATTATGTAGCTCGGCTGGTTCACCAGTGTTTAACACCATAACTTTATGGCATTTTGTGCCCAGCGCAATATCAAGCGTTACGGAAAATAAATCTGTTTTGAATGGCTCCTGGTATAAAGAATCCAGCTTAAAAAAATCACTCTTCTTAATTGCTGCGATCAATTCATTTATAGCTTCTTCTGAAATTTTCTTGCGCTGATTTTTATCTATATGCCTACCTTCCATAAGATCATCTATTTGAACAGAAAGCAGCCCATCTTTTAGCTCCATTTCATAACGAAAGATATTGTTGGTTGTGGCTTCCACCTTTTCATAATAAATTTCCAGTGGCGCCACCTTTGATAGAATTTGAACTGGCTCACCTGAATGAGGTGTTAACGCAAAAAAAGCGAAGAGCACTATCAGCAAAACTGCCACTGCAATGAGACTAAAGAATAATAATCTGCTGGAAGCCCCTGTTGCATTCGTTGATGTTGCGCGTTTAAAAGATACTTTTCTACCTGCTTCTCTATGAGCGTGTTCCTCCTTATCAAAAAGAGAAAAATCAGTAGAAATCTTTTCTGCAGCTTCTTTAGGTTGATTTGTGTCGTTTACGACCTTAATAAGCGTTTCACCAATAGTTATTATGTCGCCTTTTTTCACATTTGCCGTTTGCACAGGCTTTTCATTGAGCAAAGTTGGATTTGCCGCGCCAAGATCTTCTACCCACAAAGTTCCATCTTCTTTAAAGAAGAATCGGCAATGGAAGCGTGAGGCAAGCGGGTCTTTAAGAGGAACATCGTTAGAAGAAGCGCGTCCAATCCGTGTGCCTTCTTCTTTCACAGTTATCGTTAAGTTCCTGTCAGCTCCATCAACTACTATAAGGTGATAAGACATCTCTGCCCAATTTCCTCTGCTTTTGATAGCAAAATAATAGCGCATTGTGAAAAAAATGCTCCGCTTTTGCAAGTAAAAAGAATTGAGCATAAAAAAGGACAACTTGTGATGTTTAGCTGGTTCTACTTCTAAAAAATAAAAATCCAGTATTGATTTTTTACTGCCGTCTTTTATAGTAGAAAGTCCTTTTTAATTGCATTGGTGAGTGTAGCTCAATTGGCAGAGCGTCAGGTTGTGGCCCTGAATGTTGTGGGTTCAATTCCCATCACTCACCCCATTTTAGCCGTTTTTTGCTATCAGGAAGGGGAATTTGAATGGCATATAGGTTGCTTAAATAAGCTTTTCAGTTGGATTTTTTGCCGTTATATGCTACGATACTGACTTAAACAGAAAGGATTATGCTATATTAACCATATCAACCTTAACAGAACAAAAACGGAGCAAAAATGAAAAACGGCAAACGAGTTTTGTTAATAGAAGATGATGAAATTGTGCAGAAATTGATTTCAAAATTAGTTATGCAAAAGGGAGCAGAAACCGTTGTTGCCAGCACATCAGCTAAAATTAAGGCGGCTATTGCTGCAGATGGCGACACTTTTTCTCTTGCTTTTATTGACCTTATTATGCCGGAACTAACTGGCTGGGAAGCTATAAAACTCATAGATGCTGATAAACGAACTGCCAATTTGCCCGTGGTGATTTTAACAGGCGCAATGTTATCACAGCAAGAGCGCGAAAAATTATTAAAACGTGCTGTTGCAATTATAGAAAAACAAAAAATGACACTAGAAACATTTAATGCCATAATAGATAAGTGGCTTTAATGCTCAAAAAATGTTATGAGATTAAGCGAACTTATTAAAAAAACTCCACATCAAAGTGATGAAGCGCAAAAAGATAGTGAGAATAATGCGCTAACAGGAAGCTCTTCTCATAACGCTGCCAATCAACAGCCACCTGCAATTTCCCCTTCTGGCTCTTCCCCAAACGTTTCTGTGCCTAAAGATAAAGCTGAAAATAATAATGATAAAACAGAAGACATATTAGATATTTCTTCTAAAGATAGAGCTTCTATATTTGAAAGAAAACCTATCGGAATTTATGAGTTGGCGAAACAGATGGGGATAGATATCCCCGACGATAAAGAAGCCATAGTTGATAGAGCGCGAAGACGATTACGAGATGTGTTTAATGCTGTGCTGAAAGATTCAGAACTAAAAGAACTTATCTGGCCTACCGTTTTAGCGATTGTGATTGATCTTGATAAAATTATTGCTGCAGATACGAACATAGTTACGGATTTTCATCGTTACCTTGTTCATGAAGAACGGCTAATCTGGCATTGCCTTTATACTGCGATAATAGCTATGGAAGTTGCAAAGAGACGCAACGAGCTAATACCTATTCACGATATAGGCTGCGCAGCTTTAGTGCACGATATAGGCTGGCTTATCATTCATCAAAACTATGATGTATTAGGTGACGTTAATGATCCTGAATATAGAAAGCATGTGGAGAAAGGTGTTGAATTTCTTTCCTCGCTTTCTGTGCCACAGAACGTTATTGATATAGTTGCACAACATCACGAGCAACTTGATGGGCAGGGCTTTCCAAAAGGAATACGTAGCGATGAGCTTTCAATAGCAGGGCAAACACTGGCTCTTGCCAGCATATTTGAGCATGCTGTGGTGGACCTTGCATTTCCAAGAAAAACATCCGAAGCAGAAGAAAAAGCTCCTGAAGACCTTTCATCTCTTGTCCATAAATATAGAAAAGCTTATAGTCAGGAACTATTAAAACAGATGATACACGTAATTGGTTTCTATCCTGTAGGATCAATTGTTGAGCTTAGCAATCATGCCATATGTATGGTGGTTAAGCAAAACAGGGGAATGCCATTAAGACCCGTTCTAAAGGTGGTGGTTGACCCCACCGGCTCACATCCAGATGAGGAGAAAATAGTGGACCTTAAAGAAGTTAAAATTCTTTCTATTATCAGAATGGTTGCCAATCCAAAGGTGGGGAAGAAATAGATATGAAGAACAAATATGCATTCCAATTTATGAAGCTTTTTTGCACAAAGCTTTTAAAATGTGCTTATATTATTGCTGGTGTATTTTTACTTGCTGCGCCTATTATGCTTTATGCGGCAGCAAGTGAAGAACACGCCAAGGAACTTTCTCTGCTTGAAAATCAAAAGAATTTAATAAAAAACCAAATTGGCATAGATCACCCCTCAAAAACGGAAAGCACTGCTAAAAAGCCTTTTCTGCAGGGGGATAAATTGTTTGTGCAGGTATGGTTGAAAGATCGAATTTCGCAGGCAAATGGTTATCCGCAAGAGGTTGAAGTTCCCGAAAGCGGAGAGGTGTTTTTCTCTTATATTGGTATGGTTAAAGTGGCGGGGAGAACAGCTGACGAGTTGCAACAGGAAATGCAGCAAAAGTTTAGTCATATTTTAAAAGACGTATATGTTGTGGTTGATAGAAAAATAGATAAGGAAAAGTCTGCTATTGCCTTACAGGCTGTTTCCGGTATTCAAACATCAATCATACAAGCCACAACTATAAATAAGATAGGAACAGTGCCACAGCACTTTCTTATGCTTGGGCACATAAATAGACCGGGCGTTTATCCATTCACTCCAGGCATTACAGTTGCGCAAGCCATAGCTCTCGGCGGAGATTTCAGCCGATATGCTCATCATAGGATTTTTCTTGTAAGAGGCACAAAGGAAAAGCCAGAAGTTATAAGAATTGATGTGGATGATATACTTCTTGGAAAAGATTTAAGTCAAAATATTGAGCTAGCAGCTAATGACGCCATCTATGTTGCTCCAAAACAGATGTGGAAAATTTCAGAATTCATTAGCTTGATGTTGATGCCTATTATGCAGGTAAGAGATACTCTGTGGGTTTACGATAGACTTACGGAAAAATAGAATGCAAAAAGAAGAGCTAGTTATAAGCGATTATATTGGTGTATTGCTGCGGCGAAAATGGTTCGTGCTGGCTATAACACTGGTTGTTACAAGCTTTGCTTATTGGTTTGTTAGCCAGGAGCCAGTCATTTACACCAGCAAAACACGAATTAAAATTCAAAGACAGGTCACTTTTGCTGAAATGCTTGATACTGTGCTATCTTCCAGTGGTGACCCAATCCAGAATTATATTCATGAAATTACGAGTTTTGTTGTCGCCAGTAACGCTGCTGCAAGACTTGTAGCACCAGCCACACCTGCTTCAAATTTGGTAGAAACGATCAGAAATTCCGTCAGTGTTGAACGAGTTGCAGGAACCGACCTGCTTGATATAATGGCTACAGGTGAGTCTGGCGAAGAAGCCAGACGCCGCGCTGAAGCCATTGCACTCGCTTTCGTAGAAGAGCACGACCGCGCTCTGCAAAAGAATGCTCAGGAAGTTTATACTTCTATAAAGGAATCACAGGAACAAATTATGTCCGGGCTCCTAAAACGCCAGCAGGAGCTTCTTTCTAATTTCGGCCCCGATGCATTCACCGCAAGCCAGAAAGATGAAATAGAGCTCTTAAAAAAGAAACTTACAGAACTGCAGTTAAAGCTACATGAATTAAGAATGAGCGGAAACTTTACAGAGGAATATCCAGAAATTGTTAACACCAAAACTCAAATAGCGCAGCTTGAAAAGACACTTAACGATAAAATCACTCAGGAATTTACACGTAAAACTAATCTGGAGGAATACGAACGCTACAAAGCCATTATGAACGAAATAAGCGTGTTCTTCTCAAAACGACTTGAAGAAGCAAAAATAGCCACAACAAAGAAAAGCGAAGTTGTGTTGATAATTGAGCCAGCTTCCCACGGCAAGCCTAAGGGTTCTGGCGTGATGCGTAAGACTTTTGCCGGCGGTTTGCTCGGGCTGATGCTGGGAATAGTGCTTGCCTTTGTGGTAGATAATCTTGATACGTCAGTGCGCACACTCGTTGAGATTGAAGGATTATTCCGTTTGCCTGTTTTGGGAGTGGTGCCGCATTTTTCGCACCACGATGTGATAGACCCCGTAGGCAAAATGGCTCTTTTAAATTATCTAAATAATACGCTTCTTGTAAGTTCCATAAGATTGCTATTTAGAGCCACTTCTGCTGCTTTTTTAAAATCAGGACAAAAAGCACGATTTGAAGGCAAACCACCAGAACTCATCGTCCCATTTTCACCACGCTCCCCAGCCACAGAAGCTTATCGCACTTTGCGAACAAATCTTCAACTCGTTTTAAAGCCAGGCGCAAATAGTCTCCTTGTAACATCAGCCGGACCAGCAGAAGGCAAGAGCACAACAATAGTTAACCTTGCAGTGGCTTTTGCACAAGCCGGTCAAAGAGTTCTGCTCGTATGCGCCAATATGCGGCGCCCACAAATAAACAGGATATTCGGATTGAAACGAGAAAATGGTCTTTCAGATATACTGCTTGGCGACTTGCAATGGAAAGAAGCCATCAAAGACTATCAGGATATTGCCCTTGGTGAAATGACAGGCAAAGAAATTGTAACGGCACCCGGCATAGATAATCTGTTTATCATAACTTGTGGAAGCCGCACTTCACATCCAGCAGAATGGTTATCTCAGCCTGTAACTTCAAAATTACTTAAAGAATGGCAAGAAGCATACGATATTGTTCTTATAGATGGGCCACCTGTTCTTCCTGTGCCAGATAGCGTAATACTTGCTTCGATAGTTCAGCGTGTACTTCTCGTTTATCAAGTTGGTTCAACAGCAAGGGAATCTATGAGACGTGCCATAGCTCAATTAAAAAATGTTGGCGCCGAACTCGTCGGTATAGTGCTCAACGACGTTCAATCATCATGGGCAGATCGTACCGATTTTTATAGTTATCGTATTTATTACGGCAGGAAAGAAAAGGGAGAAAACGTTTAAACTTTTAGCACAGCTCTTTTATGAAAAGCTCCATCTCAAAGATCCTCGTCATTATTTTTTCTTTCCTGATAGCTTTCTACGTTGCTAAAGCTTCATTACAATTCGGCACAACAACAATCCTTGCAGCAGTTGCATTCTTTGTGGCGCTGGCTGTCTCCTTCACCAGAGGCACCGATAGCCTATACCTTATTGCTGCCGCAATCTTGTTTAGCCCTGAAATAGGTGCTGGCATAGAAACAGGCAGACGCACTGGCGAAGGCGCAGGCGGCATCATATTGCGCATGGAAGATATCTTGCTGATTGCCATAGGACTGGGATGGCTGCTACGCACCGCTTATTATCATAGAAAATTTGGCATAATTAGAACACCTATCAATGGCTCTATCGGCGCATATATGATGGCTTCTTTAATTGCAACCCTGTTTGGCGTAACTTTGGGCAATGTAAGAATTGAAGCAGGAATAATTCATAATCTAAAGTATTTTGAATACTTCTTCTTCTACTTTATGATTCTTGCACACGTGCGGGACAAGCAAACCATACGGCGTTTAATAACTTTCTCTTTCATCGTATTTGCTTGTGCAACTGCTTATGGATACACTCAAATAAAAATGGATGGCATCGCACGCGTCTGTGCACCGTTTGATGCTGAACCAAATACATTTGGAGCATATATGGTGCTCATTATGAGTGTGGCTTTTGGAATTGTGCTTTGTGATCCTAGATTCCGTGTGCAATTTTGGTTAACAGCGCTCATATTAGCAGCTATGCCACCATTGCTTTTTACTCTTTCTCGTTCAAGCTATATGGCTTTTGCAACGGCAGTACTAACATTCTTAATTGTTAGCAAAAAAAGAATTTTAATAGGAACTGCTCTTGTTGGAATCACTGGCGTCTTAATGCTCGGTATCCCTATGCTGCCAAAACCAGTCGTAGATAGAATAATGTACACCTTCCAAAAAGGCTCTGAATACCATTACCAGATTGCAGGCGTGGACCTTGATTCATCAACATCAGCACGTATAGATTCTTACCAAAGAGCCCTGGAAATATGGTGGAAAAGCCCAATAATCGGCCATGGAGTAACAGGCACACACTTCATAGATGGACAATACGTAAGACTCCTTGCCGAGACCGGAATAGTTGGCTTTGCCGCTTTCCTTATTATGATGTGGCGCTTATTAAAGGAAGTGTGGCAGATCTATTTGCAATGTGATGATAAGTATCTTAAAGGCGCTGTGCTAGGCTTCTTTTGCGGAGCAATAGCAATGCTTTCGCATGCACTATCAGCCAATACTTTCATAATAATACGCATTGCAGAACCATTCTGGTTGCTTGCAGGGCTCATAGTCCTTATACCGCGCCTGCGTGAACAACCTGAAGAAGAAGAATACGATGCCAGACCTGTACGTGTTGTGGAAACAACATAAATAACAACAAACTTCTTCTTTCAATTCATCTAATCCGGGGCTTTGACATCTAACTTTTTAAGTTTTTTCCGATTTAATTTGGCTTACGATTTTTAACCACAGAGAGCTTTAGAGAACATAGAAAAGAAAAAAGATTAGAAAGCTAACCGGATATCGCAATGCTTTCTGGTTATGCCCTGTCTTAAATCCTTTCTCTGTGTTTTCCTCTCAAGTCCTCTCTGAACTCTGTGGTGAATTCTTTCGTCCTCTGGCTTTTTAAGTTTTTTCCGATTTAATTTGGCTTACAATTTTTAACCACAGAGAGCACGGAGAAGAACAAAAATAGATAGCTGATTGGCTATCGTAATGCTTTCTGATTATGTTCTCTCTTAATCTCTTCCTCTGTGGTTTTCTCTGTGCACTCTGTGTGCTCTGTGGTGAATTTTCTTTTCTTCTGACTTCTTATATGTGCAGATCTCAAGCTTCTGTGGCGAAGTTTTTTTGTTTATTATCTAAAAATATTCAGTGAAAATGCCTCTTATCTTATAGCAACCTGTCAAATCAGGAACTATTGCGGCGGGTTACCAAAGAGCCCACCTGTTTTTGTAATTTTCTTTTTAACTGCCGGTGGCGGCGCCTCCTCTTGTGGAGCTTTCTCACGCTCAAGCTGGAAGCTATTTATTTCCACCAAAGGAGAGCCATCTTTCATAGCAACCGCAAGCTCTCCATCTGCCTTCTCCTGAAACATAGCAGCGGAAGCATAACCACTATAACCCACAGAGCGAATTGGCACACCAAATGGCGTAAAAATTGAATGCACAAATCTGGCATTGATTGTTTGAAACAGTACGTGGATATTCCCTGCTTCATCCAGCTTTATCTGCGGCGGATAAGCCCGAACCACACGCCCTAAATTATATACTCCAAAAGTAGTTTCAGAACTGCTATCTTCAAATCTTAAATACAAATCCTCTCCTCTGGCTTTCTTTAAATACTCCAGAACATAGCTTTTTACCCCAGCTGCATCGCTCCCTATTGTCATCCCAGAAAGCCTCGCCAGCTCCGTGCCCTTTGCAATTTCCAGTTCGCAGAGATTGGATTTAAGCAATTTATCGTTTATGATAAGCTCCGCACGAATACTGTAAAATCCTGGCTTCAACAATAAGCTGTGTCCGCCGATGTCAAAAAAATTCGTAACTGTTTCGCCCGGCATAATAATCGCAGTATCAGCAAGTTCATCAAGCGGAATAACATCTTCTTTTCGTTCCTTGCTGATCCAGAGATAGAAATCCATTTGATCTGGTTTAGGATTGAGCCGAATAGTCATGCTGCTTGTATTTTTTATCACAACTTTTAAAATAAGCTCCTCCATAGGAAGAGCCCTTTCGCTGCTTATGCTAATAGCTAGAAACTCTCCATATCCATCTCTAGTATCAGTCAGCCAAAGGGCAAGACACACCAGCAAAAGAACAAAGTCGTGTAAATGTTCAGTAAATTTTTTCATATTCGCCTTTCCCAAGTTTTTTTAATTTATGGAATCCTGCGCTTTTTGCTTTTTCATCAAAACTGCTTTGCGATGCACCTATACGTGGAGCAGATATCAAACGCTCCACTGGCACAAGAAGGGCAAGCACTAATGCCACTATCGCCTACTCTTTCTATTCTTTCAAAAGGCTTTTTGCAAACCTCACAACCTGAAAAGCCTTGCTTGACTTGATACTCACGAATAGGCATATTGTACCTCCATAGAGCCAAAAACTTTTCATTACTTTCTAAATAAAGGTAAAAAAATGAAAACATCTTTATTTTTAAAAATCTTTATTCTAGCAATTTTAACTTGCTTTGCCACAAAAAATTATGCGCAACGAGCACAAATTGAAACGAGAGTAAAAAATCCCTACGTCGGCGCAATAGTAAGAGATGCCGATACAGGACAAATTTTGTTCTTGGATAACGCAGATGAACCTGCCTACCCGGCAAGCGTATTAAAACTGATGGATCTTTATGTGATTATGGAGCTTATACACTCAAAAAAAATCAATCTAACCGATATAGTCAAAATCACTGCAGAAGCTGCGCGAATGGGGGGCTCACAAGTTTATCTTAAAGAAGGCGAAAGTTTTACAATTGATGAGCTGCTTTATGCTCTTATGGTTCAATCAGCCAATGATGCCGCAGTGGCTCTTGCCATACACATAGCTGGCTCAAAAGAAGCCTTTGTGGAACTTATGAACAAGAAAGCCCAGGAGCTAAATATGAAAAATACTACCTTTTACTCAGTACATGGCTTACCACCATCAGCAGGACAAACCCCCGATGTAACCACCGCCAGAGATCTCTCCTTGCTCTGTATTGCCCTGCTTAAAAAATATCCTGAAATCCTTCGCTACACAGGAACCCAAAGACATCTCTTCAGAAACAACACCATGGTGATAGAAAATCACAATGGCTTATTAAAAGAATACGCAGGTTGTGATGGACTTAAAACAGGCTATTTTAAAAAAGCAGGCTATTCAATTGCAGCAACAGCAAAGCGCAATAACACCAGGCTCATTGCCATAGTGCTGGGCAGTGAAACAAAAGAAATCCGCAATAAAACTGTTGCTCAATTGCTGAATAAGGGCTTTCAACTTGCACCACCAAAACCAGAGCCCACTTCACCACCTCTTCAAAACACTAACATCCATGCGCAGGCTCAAACCAATGTGCCCACACATAACCATCCTGCAGCAGATTCTCAAAAACACTCTTACAAAATTTTGCACATTGTTGTTTTCTCTCTTCTATTGATAGCAACGATTGTGTTAATCGTAGCTTTCTTACGGTATAAAAACCGTTCTGAAGATGAAAGTCTTTAACCTCTTGATTAAGCGCAGTTTTAAAGATGTCTGGCTTGCTAACAAAACAGGAATGCATAGAGCTACTCTCTTTAAAAGATGATGCTCTAGAACTACTCTATAAAAGAGCCGATGAGCTACGCAAACAAATTATGGGAGATGATGTTTTTTTAAGAGGCATAGTTGAACTTTCTAATATATGCCAGAATGATTGCCTGTATTGTGGGATCCGCTCCAGCAATAAGAATATTCGCCGATATTCAATTCCTGAACAGAAGGTCGTTGAGCTTGCCGTTCAAATGGAAGCGCATAATATAACCACCATAGTCATTCAGGCTGGCGAACTGCAAGATAAAGAAAGAGATAAAATGATAGGCAGAATAATAAGCGCCATTAAAAACAAAACAAAGCTGGCCATCACACTTTCACTTGGAGAATGTACAAAAGATACCTATAAATTCTGGAAAGATTGCGGGGCAGATCGGTACCTTTTAAGATTTGAAACTTCTGATGAAAATTTATTTTCTGAATTAAGACCGGGACACAATCTCGTTTCGCGCCTTCGCTGTCTTGAGTTTTTGCGGAACTTAAACTATCAGGTTGGTAGCGGATTTATGATAGGCTTGCCAAAGGAAACAATCTCTATTCTTGCAGATAACATCCTGCTCTGCCGCAAGCTTGATCTTGATATGACAGGCATAGGTCCTTTTATTCCGCATCCTGATACTCCGCTTGCATCATCAAGAAATGCTTATGAAGATGATAAAGAAATGTTTTTTAGAGCAATTGCCGTTTTAAGGCTGGCTCATCCCAGAACTCATATACCAGCCACAACAGCTTACGATGCCATTTTCCCTGATAACGGCAGAGATAGAGCCCTTCAATGTGGGGCAAATATCTTTATGCCAAATATCACACCAAAAGAATATAGAAGGCTCTATCAGCTTTATCCGGGCAAACCTTGTATTGATGAAGATGCTTTGCAATGCGCAAATTGCGTTATGTTCAGACTAAAAGCTTTAAAACGCATTATCGGCAAGGGGCATGGCCACGCAATAAAATAATCTAACTATTGTGCGATAACAATATCTTCAAAATTGGAATTGTTTTCTCTACATAATATCTCCTGAATAATTTGTTAGTTTTTTGATTGTTTAATAATATGGAAGTACTTTAATAAATAAATAAATAAATAAGAATTAGAATTTTATTCAGTTATATTTTTTATTGACTTTTTAAGCAAAAAATGCATAATTGGTAAACAGTTTTAGCAACATAATATCTGTTATTTATCATTATAAAATAAGACTTATTAAGTTTAACAAAGGCAAATCTACAATCGTGAAAAAAAACATATATGAGGCAAAAAAATGAAAACAGCAACCATAAGTCCATTAACCCGTATTGAAGGGCACCTTGCAATTCATACCGAAGTGGAGGCTATCGGAGATGGCAAGTCAGCACGTATCATTAAAGCCAAATGCGAAGGAGAAATGTTTAGGGGTTTTGAAGTTATTTTAAAAGGACGCGACCCTCTTGATGCGCAGCAGATAACACAACGAATATGCGGAGTATGCCCTATCTCGCACGGAATCGCTTCTATACGAGCGCAGGAGATGGCATATGGTATTAGTCCAACACATAATGGCAGGCTTTTGCAAAATTTAATCTTTGCTTCCAATTATCTGCAGAGTCATATCTTGCATTTCTATCATTTGTGTGCTGTAGATTTTGTTGATGTGACAGCAATTTTAAACTATACAGGCAATGACCGCACATTACGCACTTTGCAAGGATGGGTTAAAGAACAAATTGAAAGTAACGATATTTTCCCTGCGGCGCCATTTTTACCAAGATATGATGCCGATTATTTGAAAGATACCGATGCAAACTGCATGCTTCTGGCTCATTATGTTCAGGCTCTAAAAATCAGGCAATTAGCACATGAGGCTGCGGCAGTTTGGAGCGGCAAGATTCCACACGCTACAGCGCTTGTTCCGGGGGGCTGCACGCAAAATGTTACGATAGAGCGCATACTTTCATATAAAAGCAGGCTTAAAGAAATTAAAGCTTTTGTGGATGATATCTATTTCTATGATGTAATAGCCGTTGCAAAAGTATTTCCACAATTCTGGGATGTTGGCAAAGGGTATGGAAACCTACTTTGTTATGGTGTGTTTGAGTTAGATGATGCGGGAAAAAACAAGCTATTTGAGCCCGGCGTTTTTATAAACGGCAAATGGGAAAAGCTGAATGTGGAACATATAACAGAGGAAGTTGCTTATTCTCGATTTTCGTCTGCCACAAGTCTGCACCCATCCAAAGGCGAAAGTGATCCTGCGCCAAACAAGAGTAGTGCTTATTCATGGCTTAAGGCGCCAAGATATAAAGGAGAGCCAATGGAAGTTGGTCCTGCTGCAAGAATTGTTACAAACTATTACGCGCCGAACTCCAATTTAAAACCAGAAATAGAAGGTATTCTAAAAGTTCTTGCCATTGAACCTGAAAAATTGGTTTCTGTTTTAGGAAGACATCTCTGCAGAGCATTGGAAGCAAAAATTCTGGCTGAAAAATGTCTGGAATGGGTTGAAGAGCTTAAGCCTGATGCTCCTACTGCCACTGATTTTGAAATTCCAAAATCAGCATCTGGTTATGGGCTTACAGAAGCTCCGCGTGGCGCTTTGGGGCACTGGATAACCATTTCTAATTATCTGATAGAACGCTATCAGTGCGTTGTGCCAACCACATGGAATTGTTCGCCACGAGATGATGCCGGCAAACCCGGTCCTGTAGAAAAAGCACTCGAAGGTGTGGTGCTTGATAATGCCGAACAGCCAATGAATGCTGCAAGAGTTGTGCGTAGCTTTGATCCATGCATAGCCTGTGCAGTGCATTAATCAAAAAGATTAAAAAAAGAAAGGGAAAAAAACATGCAAAAAATCAGTAATGGAATGAGCCGCCGTGAGTTTATAAAGCTTGGTAGTCTCCTTGCTGCGGCTGCAGGAATGGCACCTTATGCCAATATATTTGCAAAAGGATTATCAAAACTGGCTGGCAAACAGATAAATGTTTTATGGCTACAAGCTCAAAGCTGCAGTGGATGCTCTGTTTCACTGCTCAATTCAGTTGAGCCTGGTCCTTTTGAGCTTTTGACCGATTACATCCATCTTGTATTTCACCAGACCATAGGAGCTGCACAGGGTCATCAAATCCTTGAAGTTATAGAGAAAATGCAGGAAAAAGGGAATTATATTGTTGCTGTGGAAGGCTCTTTGCCCGGCAAAATGCCGGAAGCCTGTGTTATTAGTGGCAAAAATATGGATGAACTTTTGCCGCCGATTTTAAGAAAAGCAAGGTATGTTGTAGGCATTGGCACTTGCGCAACATTTGGTGGCATACCTGCGGCAGAAGGTAATCCAACAGGTGCGTTATCTTTGAAAGAGTTTATGGAAAAGCATTCCATTCCAACGAAAGGCGTTTTGGTAAATTGTTCAACTTGCCCTGTTCATCCTGATTCGGTTGTAGGGACACTGGCGTGGCTTGCAGGCAAAGGGTATCCTGCGGTTGATCCAGTGTTGCTTACACCAAATATGTATTATGCAAGGTCAACGCACGATAATTGCCCTCGTTATCACTATTATGCTCGTGAAATTTTTGCAAAAAAATTTGGTGATGAAGGGTGTCTATTTAAGCTTGGTTGCGTTGGTTTCCTTGCAAGAACGGAATGTCCTCAACGGCAGTGGAATAATTCTACAAACTGGTGTGTAAGAGCAAATGCTCCGTGTCTGGCTTGTAGCAGCCCTGATTTTGCCAAAAGAAAAGATTTCCCCTTTTACAGGAAGAACGAGAAAAACATTAAAACATTCGTAAATGAAACAGCAAGGAAAGGAGAATAAAAAATGACAGTATCACAAAGGATATTTTCTATCACGTTTCTTTTATTTATAGCTGGTATCGCAATTTTGCAGGTTATCACATTCTTTACAAATGATAGATATGTACAGAAAGTGATGACATTCTTTGAAAAATCT